>JAFYLF010000061.1 GCA_017537195.1 Clostridia bacterium | reverse complement strand
TGTGTACTCCGGAATAACCTTGCTCCTGTTCTAAAGGCGTGATTTTCTCAACATACCGTCCCTCGAGCTTTCCCACAAGTTTATTATATCATGGTTTCATGTTGTTGTGTGCGATGTAAAATCATGCGGGGTTCTATGTCTCGACAAAATAGTTTTCATTTAATTTCCTCCTTTCTAAAACGGGCGGTAGGCGAAAGCCTACCGCTTTTGTAGTTAATATTTGTTATTGCTTTCACAACAATTTTTATGTATAATTATTGTGTTTAGAAGGTGATTTTATGGAAGAAAAAAGAAAATATAAATCAAGTACACTCATTAAACGGTTCTTGCCGTACTATAAAAAGTATATACCCACTTTAGTACTTGACCTGTTTTGCGCATCACTTACCACTATTTGCGAGATTGTTTTACCACTCATAATGCGTGAAATTACAAATGCAGGTATGAATGATTTAGCAACTCTTACTATAGGCTTTGTTTTGCGAGTTGGTGTATTGTATCTTGTACTTCGTCTTATTGATTCGGCGGCGTTTTATTATATGGCTTATACAGGTCATGTTATGGGTACGAAAATGGAAACAGATATGAGAAGAGATGCCTATTCGCATCTACAAAACCTTTCTAACACCTATTTTAACAATACCAAAGTCGGTCAGATTATGGGTAGAATAACAAATGACCTTTTTGATGTTACCGAATTTTCGCACCACTGCCCTGAAGAGTTTTTCATAGCCGGAATAAAGGGTATCGTTTCCTTTATAATTCTTATGAATATCAATGTAACTCTCACCCTTATAATCTTCCTTATAATCCCAATTATGTTTTTGGTTTGCCGTAATCTTAATAAAAAGATGCGTTCTACTTTTAGAAAACAGCGTCAGCTTATCGGTGAATTAAATGCTCGAATTGAAGATTCACTTTTGGGACAAAAGGTTGTAAAAGCATTTGCTAACGAAGATATAGAAAAAGAAAAGTTTGAAAAGGATAACCAAAATTATTTTTCAATAAAGAAAAAATCTTATAAGTTTATGGGCGCTTTTTCGACTACTACCCGTATGTTTGACGGTATAATGTATTCTTCGGTTGTAATCGCAGGTAGTATTTTTATGATAAAGGGTTACATAAATGCAGGTGACCTTGTGGCATATTTGCTTTATGTTACAACTTTTATTGCAACTGTGCGCCGTATTATCGAGTTTGCTGAGCAGTTCCAAAGAGGTATGACGGGTATTGAGCGTTTTGTTGAGATACTTGACGCTGATATCGAAATTTTTGATGAGCCTGATGCCGAAGATTTGCTTGATGCCAAGGGTAATATTGAATTTAAAAATGTTACATTTGAATATCCTGACGACCATAACCAAGTATTCAAAAATCTTGATTTCAAGATTAAAAAGGGAGAAAAGGTGGCGTTTGTCGGCCCTTCGGGCGGTGGTAAAACAACCCTTTGTAACTTAATTCCACGCTTTTATGATGTAACTGCCGGTGAAATTTTCCTTGATGGCAAAAACATCAAAAAATACACCTTAAAAAGTCTTCGAAAGAGCATTGGTATGGTGCAACAGGATGTATATCTCTTTTCGGGCACTGTTTATGAAAATATTGTTTACGGAAGACCCGGTGCTACTCGTGAAGAGGTTATAGAAGCTGCTAAAAAGGCGGGTGCCGACGAGTTTATAATGAGCCTTAAAGATGGCTATGACACCTATGTTGGTGAGCGTGGCGTCAAGCTTTCTGGTGGACAAAAGCAACGAATCAGTATTGCCCGTGTTTTCCTTAAAAATCCGCCGATTATCATACTTGACGAGGCTACAAGCGCCCTTGATAATGAGAGCGAATTTGCGGTGGCAAAATCACTTAACAAATTGTCGGTTGGAAGAACTACAATTACCATTGCGCACAGACTTTCTACCATTCGCAATGCGGATAGAATTATGGTACTCACCGAAGATGGTATAGTAGAGCAGGGAACACATAGCCAACTGCTTGAATTAAAAGGTATTTACTATAAATTTAATCAAATGGCGAGTGAACTTGAATAATTATGTAAATTTTGCTAATGCAAAAAACAGTTGACAAACGGTAATAATGTGATATAATACTAAACGAAAACTGAATATTTCCATATCAAGAGTGGTGGAGGGACACGGCCCGTTGAAGCCCGGCAACCTGTTTTTCAAGGTGCTAAATCCGTCGGTATTACCGAAAGATGAGGTTTTAAAAAACATTTAACCGCTCTTTCGCAGAGCGGTTTTTTTGAGTTTCAAAGAAAGGAATTTTAAAATGAATAACTTTTTATTTACATCCGAATCAGTAACTGAAGGTCATCCCGATAAGGTTTGCGACCAAATTTCCGATGCGGTTTTAGATGCGATTTTCACTCAAGATAATACCGCCCGTGTTGCTTGTGAAACCTTTTGCACAACGGGTGTTGTAAATGTTATGGGTGAAATTACCACCACCGCTAAAATTGATATCCCCGCAATCGTGCGTGAGGTAGTTTGCGATATAGGTTACAACAGCGCAAAAGCCGGTTTTGACGGCAATACCTGTGCGGTTATGACCTCTATTGACAAACAGTCGCCCGATATCGCTATGGGTGTTGATAAATCGCTTGAACTTAAAGACGGTGAAGAAGACAACTATAATCTTAACGGTGCGGGTGACCAAGGTATGATGTTTGGCTTCGCTTGTGACGAAACAGAAGAGCTTATGCCTTTGGCAATTTCACTCGCTCATAAAATGGCAAAACGCCTTACCGATGTCAGAAAATCGGGTGAGCTTTCATATCTTAATCCCGACGGAAAAACACAGGTTACTGTTGAATATGAAAACGGCAAGCCGAAGCGTGTTGATGCAGTTGTAGTATCCAGTCAGCACACCGAAGAAGTAAGCCTTGAAACTTTACGTGCAGATATACTCGAAAAGGTTATAAAGCCCATAATTCCGAGCGAACTTTTTGACCAAAACACAAAGGTTTATATAAACCCCACAGGACGTTTTGTTGTGGGCGGTCCGCAGGGTGACACAGGGCTCACAGGCAGAAAGATAATTGTTGATACATACGGCGGATATGCCCGTCACGGTGGCGGTGCTTTTTCTGGTAAGGACCCCACAAAAGTTGATAGAAGTGCGGCTTATGCGGCAAGATATGTTGCTAAAAATATCGTAGCGGCAGGTATCGCTCATAAGTGTGAAATACAGTTGGCTTATGCCATTGGTGTTGCAACTCCCGTATCGGTTATGGTTGACACATTCGGCACAGGTATCGTAAGCGACGAAGAAATTTCTAAAGTAGTAAACCAAGTATTTGATTTAAGACCTTCGGCTATTATTGATACCCTTGACCTTCGCCGCCCGATTTACAGACAAACCGCAGCTTACGGTCATATGGGTAGAACCGATATTGATTTACCCTGGGAAAAGACTGATAAAGCGGAAGTTTTGAAAAAACACTTGACAAATGCGTAAATTCGTGTATAATGAATAAGACAACAAAGTAGTGCGCACAGCGTCCTCACCCCGAGATTTTGTTCTAAAGGGTTAATAAGTTTCCAAATTCTCTTTGGTATTCTTATGCGTGGGCGTATTGCGTCCACGCTTTTTTGTGTGAATTTTTAAACTATTTCGGAGGTGTATTCACATCAGCAGTAAAGAACTCGCAATAAACGAAGGTATTAAATTTAAGGAAGTCCGTGTTATTTCGGACGACGGCTCGCAAATAGGTATTATTCCTGTTGAAAAGGCTTTGGAGGCAGCTTACGCTAAAGATTTAGATTTAGTTTGCATTTCTCCCAATGCACAGCCGCCCGTTTGCAAAATTATGGACTACGGTAAATTCCGCTTCGAACAGGCAAAACGTGAAAAGGATGCCAAGAAAAACCAAAAGGTTGTTGAAGTTAAGGAAATCCGCTTAGGTTTAAGTATCGACGTACACGATTTTGAAACCAAGGGTAAGCAAGCGATTAAGTTTTTGAACGCAGGAAACAAGGTAAAGGTTTCCATTCGTTTCCGTGGCCGTGAGCTCGGACATCCCGAGATTGGCCTTGATAATATGAATCGTTTCGCTGAATTCTGTAAGGATTATTCCACGGTTGAAAAGGCTGCTAAGATGGAAGGCAGGAATATGCTTATGTTCCTTGCTCCGAAATCAAGTAAATAATGTAAGTTAAAAATTTTTTTGGAGGGACTAAAATGCCTAAGATTAAAACACACAGCGGCGCAAAAAAGCGCTTCAAGCTCACAAAAAACGGTAATGTTAAACGTGCTCATGCTTTTAAGTCGCACATTCTTAACAAGAAAACAACCAAGCGCAAGAGAAATCTTCGCAAGACAGTTGTTGCCGATGTAACAAACACAGCAACTATCAAGAAACTCATTCCTTATAAATAAGGAAAGACTTAAATAGGAGGAAAAAGTAAATGGCACGTATTAAAGGTGCGTTAGCAACACGCAAAAGAAGAAATAAAGTTTTAAAGCTTGCTAAAGGTTATTTTGGAGCAAAGTCTAAGCTCTTTAAAACTGCTAAAGAAGCAGTTATGAAATCAGGCAACTATGCCTATGTTGGCAGAAGACTTAAAAAGCGCGATTTCCGTCGTCTTTGGATTACAAGAATTTCTGCAGCTTGCAAAATGAATGATATGAACTATTCTTCATTTATAAACGGTCTTAACAAGGCTGGTATTGAAATCAACCGCAAGATGCTTGCTGACCTTGCAGTAAACGATGCAAAAGGTTTTGCAACACTTGTAAAGGCTGCTAAAAAAGCGCTTGAAAAATAATAAATTTTCGCCCGAGTGAAAACTCTCTCGGGCGACTTTTTCATTTTTAAAGAGGGTGAAAAAATGAAAAATTGGATAAATTTAACCAGTAAAGATAATTCACTTATCAAGCTTGTTTGCGCTTTGCAGAGCTCTCGTAAAGCCCGTAAAGAGCACAATTTATTTGTGCTTGAGGGGCTTAGAATTTGCGATGACGCTAAGGTTTGCGAAATCAGGTTTGATAAGTTAATTATAAGTGAAACTGCGTCTTTAAAGTATAAAGATGCTGTGGAAAAATTCGCCGAAAATTCGGATGAATGTTATTTAGTTCCCGATAGTATTTTTAAGAAAATAAGCGATACTACTTCTCCTCAAGGAATTATTGCGGTGGCTTCTATGCCTCAAAAGAACACCGAAATTGATAAAAGCGGAAGGTATATTGCGCTTGAAAACCTTAACGACCCCTCTAATTTGGGAGCAATAAGCCGTACTGCTGAGGCTTTGGGGGTAAGCGGTATTATTTTGTCGGGTGACAGTTGTGACCCTTATTCGCCAAAAAGTCTTCGCGCATCTATGGGTACGCTTCTTCGTATGCCTGTAATTGTTTTTGACGATTTTTGCAAGAGTATAAAGGCAAGCGGACTTAAGTCTTTTGCTTGTGTAGTTGATAAAGACGCTAAATCAATTACCGATGTTTGCTTTGAAAACGGTTCAGTGGTTATGATTGGCAACGAAGCAAACGGGCTTACTGATAATGCAAAATCGGTTGCAAATGAGCAAATCACTATCAAAATGAGCGGTAAAGCCGAGTCGCTTAATGCGGCAACTGCGGCGGCTATTTCTATTTGGGAAATGATGAAATGAAATATTATATCTGGCTTCAACTGTGTTTAGGGCAGGGTAGTAAAACCTTTTTAGAGCTTGTTGAAAAGTCTTTATATCCCAAAGATATTTTTTTAATGACTGCCACTGAGCGAAAACAGGTTGGACTTTTTTCGAAAAGCGAACTTGAAAAACTGTCAAAAACACCAATTGAAAATGCTTTGAAAATTATCGAACAATGCAATAAAAATAAAATTAAATTGATTAAATATGATGACAGCATTTACCCTGAAACCCTTAAAACCATTTGCAATCCGCCAATGGTTTTGTATGTAAAAGGCAGTTTTCCCGATTTTGATAACACACCTGTTATTTCTATAGTGGGACCACGCAAGGTATCGGAATTTGGTAAAAAGGCGGCGTATTCTTTGGGTTACCGCCTCTCAAAAGCGGGTTTTACTGTTGTCAGCGGCGGCGCTGTTGGAAGTGACACCTATGCTCATATCGGTGCTTTGAAATCCGGTGGTAAGACTGTTCTAATTATGGGTTGCGGTTTTAATGTGAGCTATCTGGAAGAAAACCGAGCCTTGCGAGAATATATTGAATCGCACGGTTGTCTTATAAGCGAATACCCGCCTGACACACCCATAACCCGATACACCTTTCCTGTGAGAAACCGACTGATTTCGGCTTTGTCTTTGGGAACAGTGGTGGTTGAAGCGGGAAGCCGAAGCGGTGCGCTTCTCACCGCTAATCATGCGATAGAACAGGGGCGAGATGTATTCGTAATCCCCGGAAGCCCTAATGCCTTGGAATATAAGGGTTCTAACGCTCTTTTGCGTGACGGCGCAAAACCGCTTTTAGATGCGGGTGATATATTTTCCGAATATATTTCACGTTTTCCCGATAAAATCGATATAGAAAAGGCTTATAAAAAAGAGCCTAAAGCAGCAACACCGCAAAAAAATAAAAAAATATTGAATGAAACTCTTTCAAATGAAGCAAAAATAGTATATAATTATTTAGATACACCGAAATTTTATCCTGATGAGCTTGATTGCGGTCTTAATTCTAATCAGTTGCTTTCGGCACTAACAGAGCTTGAAATGGAATTTTTAATAAGAGCGTTACCGGGCGGTCAGTACGAGATATGTAAATAACGGAGGTAATTTATGTCGAAACTTTTAATTGTGGAGTCTCCCTCTAAAGTAAAGCCGATAAAGAAGTATTTAGGCGGAGAATATGAAGTAATGGCATCTGCCGGTCATGTTCGTGATTTGCCTAAATCAAAACTCGGCGTTGATATCGAAAACGGTTTTGCACCGCAGTATATAAATATGGCTGACAAGAAAGATTTAATTAAATCTTTAAAAAATGCCGCCGCAAATTGTGATGAAGTTTATCTCGCAACCGACCCTGATAGAGAGGGTGAGGCAATTTCTTGGCATTTAGCGCAGATTTTAGCGCTTGATATGGACAAGACAAACCGTGTCACATTTAACGAAATCACAAAGTCGGCAGTACAAGCGGGAATTAAGGCTCCTCGTAAAATCAATATGGATTTGGTTGATGCGCAACAAGCCCGTCGTGTACTTGACCGTATTGTTGGTTATAAATTAAGTCCTCTTTTGTGGAAAAAGGTTAAGAGCGGTTTGTCGGCTGGTCGTGTTCAGACTGTAGCGCTTCGACTTATTGTTGACCGTGAACGTGAGATTGAAAAGTTTGAAACTTCAGAATACTGGACTGTAGATGCTAAACTCTTGGCTGGTAGAAAGTCGTTTGTTGCAAAGCTTTATGGCGATAAAAACGGCAAGATCGATTTAATTCCCGATGAGGCTACCGCAAACGGTATTTTGGCAAATCTTCAGGGTGCCGAATATAAGGTTACTGAAATCAAGAAAGGTAAGCGTAACAAGCAACCAGCACCGCCATTTATTACTTCTACCTTACAACAGGAAGCATCCCGTAAATTAGGTTTCACAGGTCAGCGCACAATGCGAATTGCTCAACAGCTTTATGAAGGTATCGACCTTGAGGGTATAGGCACAACAGGTCTTATAACCTATATGCGTACCGATTCTTTGCGTATCTCTGAGGAAGCAAGAGCGTCGGCAAATAAATATATTGCGGGTACTTATGGTGATAAGTATTTGCCCTCTAAACCCCGTTATTTCAAAACTAAAAACGGCGCTCAGGATGCTCACGAGGCAATCCGTCCTACCGATATTTTCTTAACTCCTGAAAGTGTAAAGTATGCCCTTTCAACCGAGCAGTATAAACTCTATAAACTTATTTGGGAACGCTTTATAGCGTCGCTTATGTCGGCTTGTGTTCAGGACACTGTAAATGTTGACATCACCGCTAATGATTACTTGTTCAAAGCAAGTGGTTATTCGGTTAAGTTTGACGGTTTTACTGTGCTTTATGTTGAGGGTAAGGATGAGGAAGAAGATAAAGAACGTGACCTTCCCGATATGAAAGAGGGCGAAACTTTAAAACTTCGTGATTTGATTCCTAATCAGCATTTCACTCAACCACCCGCACGTTATACTGAGCCTACACTTATTAAGGCTTTGGATGAAAACGGTATCGGCAGACCTTCAACCTATGCGCCGATTCTTTCGAATATTATGGGCAGAGATTATATCGAAAGAGAAAAGAAAACCTTAAAGCCCACTGAACTCGGCAAGGTTGTAGCCGATTTGATGGTTGAATTCTTTGATAAGATTTTCGATGTAAAGTTTACTGCAGGACTTGAGGTTAAACTTGATAAAATCGGTTCAGGTGACCTTAATTGGACCGATACCATTGCAGATTTCTACAAGGATTTTGATAATTATTACAGTAAGGCTGAAAATTCACTTAACGGCAAAAAAGTAAAAGTGCCTGCGGTTGAATCTGATGTTGTGTGTGAAAAATGCGGTAGAAAGATGGTTGTAAAATCAAGCCGTTTTGGTAAATTCTTGGCGTGTCCCGGTTACCCCGAATGTAAAAATACCAAACCTGTACCCGAAGACGAGGTTACACAGCCTTGTCCAAAGTGCGGTTCGAAGCTCGTAAAAAGAATTTCTAAAAAGGGTAAGAAATTCTACGGTTGCACAAACTATCCAAAGTGCGACTTCGCATCCCCCGGAATACCAACAGGGGATATATGCAAAGAATGTGGCGGTTATATCATTAACGGAATAAGAGGCAGAAAATACTGTATGAATTCCGAATGTCCGTCACGAGTGAAGACTAAAAAGGACAAATAAAATGGAAAAAATTACCGTTATAGGCGGCGGACTTGCGGGTTCGGAAGCGGCTTTGCAAATTGCGAATATGGGCGTTTTGGTAGAGCTTGTTGAAATGAAGCCCAAAAAACGCACCCCCGCCCACAAAAGCGATAATTTCGCCGAGCTCGTTTGCTCGAATTCTTTAAAAGCTAGTCGTATTGATTCAGCGGCAGGGCTTTTAAAGCAAGAAATGAGAACTTTCGGTTCTGTTTGTATGAAAGCTGCCGAAACTTGCTCTGTTGCGGCGGGCGGTGCTTTAGCGGTTGATCGTGATATCTTTTCGGACTATATCACAAAATCGGTTAAAAATCACCCCAATATTACAATAAAGAACGAGATTGCAAGTAAAATTTCAAAAGAGGGTATAACTGTTGTTGCAACCGGTCCTTTAACAGACGGCGGTCTTGCAGAAGAAATCGCAAAGTTTTGCGAAAGCGAAAATTTGAGTTTCTATGATGCGGCGGCACCTATTGTCACAAAAGAAAGCGTTGATTTTGAGTCGGCATTTTTTGCATCCCGCTATGGCAAGGGGACAGACGATTATATCAACTGCCCAATGAACAAGGAAGAGTACGAACTTTTCCATAAAGAACTTATAAATGCCGAAAGTGCGTTTTTATCGGAATTTGATAAGCCGATTACAGTTTATGAAGGCTGTATGCCTATTGAAATTTTGGCAAAACGCGGAGAAGATTCAATCCGTTTTGGACCCTTAAAGCCTGTAGGGCTTCGTGACCCAAAGACAGGGCATAGACCTTGGGCGGTAGTGCAGCTTCGCCGTGAAAATGCGGAAGGCAGCCTTTATAATCTGGTAGGTTTTCAAACAAATCTTAAATTTCCCGAGCAAAAAAGAGTTTTTTCGCTTATACCGGCACTTAAAAATGCCGAGTTTATGAGATACGGCGTTATGCACCGAAACTCATTTATAAATTCTCCCAAACTTCTTAACAGCGATTTATCCTTAAAGAAATATCCTAATATATTCTTTGCAGGTCAGTTATCTGGAGTTGAGGGGTATATGGAGTCGGCGGCGAGCGGTATTATTGCGGGTATAAATGCGGTAAGAAAATTGAAAGGCGAACAACCGCTTGTGTTACCGAAATTTACTATGATTGGCGCTTTGCTCGGTTATATTACCGATAATACTGTCGAAAATTTTCAGCCAATGGGCGCAAATTTTGGCATATTACCCCCATTGGGAGAGAAAATCAAAGATAAAAGAGAACGCTATATGGCTTTGTCACAGCGTTCGTTAAAATGGTTTGATGAGGAGATTTAAAATGCGTGTAGTAGTAGATGCTTTTGGCGGCGATAATGCGCCTTTGGAGATTGTAAAGGGTGCGGCTTTAGCTTCAAAGGAATATGATACTGAAATTACTCTCACAGGCGATAAAGAAATTATTGAAAAGATTATAAAGGAAAATAATCTTGAATTTTTCGGTGAACTTAAGATTGTTCATTGTACCGATATTATGGATATGCACGACGATCCTACAACCCTTTTAAAAGCGCACAAAGAGTCCTCAATGGCTATGGCTTTTAAGGAACTCGCCGAAGACAGAGCCGACGCTTTTGTATCGGCAGGTTCTACCGGTGCGGTTGTGGTTGGCGGTACGCTTATGGTAAAGCGTATCAAGGGGATAAAACGTCCAGCTCTTGCAGGTATGATTCCAGCCCCAAATGGTCACTATATGCTTATGGATATGGGCGCTAATGCCGAATGCCGTCCTGAAATGCTTTGCCAGTTTGGTATTATGGCAAGTGCATATTTAAAGGGCGTTGAGGGTAAAGAGAATGCCACAATCGGTCTTTTAAATATCGGCACCGAAGACAGTAAGGGCGGAGAGCTTCAAAAAGAGGCATATAAATTACTTTCCGAAGCGCCTATAAACTTTGTTGGAAATATCGAATCACGTGAGATGCCTAAAGGCGTTTGCGATGCTGTTATTACCGACGGTTTTACAGGCAATATCGCCTTAAAACTTATTGAAGGCACTGCTACAACCTTCTTTAGATTAGTTAAAAACGCTCTTTATAAGAGCCTTAAAAATAAATTAGCGGCTTTGGTTATCAAGAAGGATTTGTATTCTTTAAAGAGTATGATGGATAGCTCCGAGGTTGGCGGCGCACCACTTTTGGGTGTTAAGAAAACTGTTATCAAGGCGCACGGAAATTCTGATGCCAAGGCAATTAAAAATGCTATAAAACAAGCGGTTACTTTTACAAAAACAGGTGTTATTGAAAATATTACCGCAACGCTAGAAGAAATTAAGGAATAAGGATTAAATTATAATGGAAGTTTTAGAGAAAAAACTTGGTTACAAATTTAATAATGTAAAGCTTCTTGAAAACGCATTAACCCATTCGTCTTACGCTAACGAAGTCAGAAACGGACTTACCTCTAACGAAAGGCTTGAATTTTTGGGTGATTCGGTTTTGTCGGTTATTGTTGCTGACTATCTTTTTTCTAATTTTAAGAGTATTCCCGAAGGCGAACTCACCAAACTTCGTGCATCCTTGGTTTGTGAAAAATCGCTTTGTGCTTTTTCACGTGAGTTGAACCTTGGTGAACATTTGCTTTTAGGCCGTGGCGAAGAAAAGGGTGGCGGCAGAGAACGTGATTCTATTCTTGCTGACGCTTTTGAAGCAGTTCTTGCCGCGATTTATCTTGACGGTGGTATGGAAGTGGCTAGAGAATATATTTTACGTTTTATAAAAGCCGAACTCGAACATCGTGATGATGAAGTTTTTAAGGATTATAAAACCGCACTTCAGGAGATTATACAAAAAAATCCCGAAGAATCGGTGACATATACCCTTAAAAGTGAGAGCGGCCCTGACCATAACAAAGTTTTTGAGGTGGAAGTTCACCTTAACTCAAATGTCATTGGCGTGGGTAAGGGCAAAAATAAAAAACAGGCAGAGCAGATGGCGGCAAAACAGGCGCTCGAGCTTATGGGTGCTAAAATATGAGTGATAAACATTCCAATATTTCTATTTTTGTGCCACATATCGGTTGCCCTAATAAATGCAGTTTTTGCAATCAAAGATATATCACAGGCACCTGCAAAGCGCCAAATGCCGATGATGTTGAAAAAGCGGTAATCACAGCGGTAAAGTCAAAAAAATACAATGCTCAAAATACCGAAATTGCATTTTTTGGCGGAAGCTTTACTGCTATTAACCGTACTTATATGCTATCCCTTTTGGAGGCGGCATCTTCGTTTGTTAAAATAGGACTTGTAAATGGTATTCGAATTTCCACAAGACCCGATGCTATCGACGATGAGATTTTGATGCTTTTAAAAGAGTATAATGTAACTGCTATCGAGCTTGGCGCACAGTCTTTTAACAACTATGTGTTAAAGATGAATAACCGTGGTCATAATGCTCGTGACATTGAAAATGCGGCGATGCTTATAAGAAAGCACGGGTTTGAGCTTGGTCTTCAGATTATGACAGGTCTTTATTGTGATGATAACGAGTCGCTTGAGCGCACTGCAAAAAAGATTATCGAAATAAAGCCTGATACAGTTAGAATTTATCCTACAATCGTTTTAAAGGATACTGATTTGGCGGCGCTTTATCTTGACGGTAAGTATAGTCCGCAAACACTTGGCGATGCGGTTAAAATTTGCACAAAACTTTATATGATGCTCTCAAAAGAGGGGATAAATGTTATTCGTCTTGGTCTCCACTCTATCGAAGAGGGGGCATATTTGGCAGGGCCTTGGCATCCCGCATTCAGCGAACTTTGCCAATCACAAATTATGCTGACAAAGGTTTTAACCCGTTTATTTGATAAGGGTGAATATATAATTTTTGTTGGCAAAAGTGACGTTTCAAAAATGACAGGTCAGAAAAAATCAAACTTAAAATACCTTAAATCCCGTGGTTTCGACTGCAAGGTAAAGGTGGACGAGAGTTTGTCGGATTTAAATTTCAGAATAGAAAGGAAAGTGTTATAATTGCTTTTAAGTTCAATTGAAATTCAAGGCTTTAAATCTTTTGCGGATAAAACGGTTTTGAAGTTCGGCAAGGGGATAACTGCAGTTGTAGGTCCTAACGGTAGCGGTAAAAGTAATATATCTGATGCGGTGCGTTGGGTTTTGGGCGAACAGTCAACCAAGAGTCTTCGTGGTCAATCGATGGAAGACGTTATCTTCGGCGGTACTGAAACACGCCGTCCGCATGGCTTTTGTGAAGTGACACTTAATATAAACAACACCGACCGTTCTTTAAATTTCGATAACGATTTTGTTGCTATTACCCGTAGATATTACCGTTCTCACGAGAGTGAATATGCTATAAACAATGTGTCGGTTCGTCTTAAAGACATTCACGAGCTGTTTATGGATACAGGTCTCGGCCGTGACGGTTATTCAATGATTGGTCAGGGTAAGATTGATAATATTATCTCTTCAAAGTCCGGTGAACGCCGTGATATTTTTGAAGAAGCGGCAGGTATTTCTAAATACCGCTATCGCAAACTTGAAGCCGAAAGGAAACTAACAGCGGCGGAAGATAATCTTTTGCGACTTCACGATATTGTAGATGAACTTGAAGCCCGTGTCGGTCCTTTGGCTGAACAAAGCCGTAAGGCTGAAAAGTTCTTGGAACTTGCAAGTAGTAAAAAAGAACTCGAAATCGGTTTGTGGCTTTATACACTTAACAATTCTAAAGAGCTTTTACGTTCTCAAGAAAGTAAAATTGCGGCAGCCCAGCTTTCTTACCGTGAAATTGAACAGGCTTTAGAAGAATTCGACCGCAAGACAGAGCAAAACACCTCGCTTTTTGCAAAACTTACTTCGGATATCGAGGGTGAGCGTCTTAACATATCTTCTATGAACGAAGAAATCGTTAAAGCCGAGGGTGTTATAACTGTTTTAAATAACGATATTGAACATAATAATGAATATATCGAGCGATTGACAGGCGAAAAGAATGCTTTAAGTCTTTCGGACACTTCGGCTTTGGAAGAGATTGAAAGTCTTAAAGTTTTGGCAGATGAAAAAACACAAGAAAAGGCAGGACTGGAAGAAAAACTTCACGCTTTAGAGAGCCAACTTTCCGAATTACTTACCGATTCTGACAGTATAAGCCGTAAAATTGAAAATCAAATAAGAGAACTTAATATTCTCTCGGCTTCAAGCGCTGATATGCGAGTAAAACTCGTTACTGCTGATACTTCTATTGAAGAAATCACCGCACGTGATAATGCTTTAATAGAACTGATTTCCGCTCGTGAAATCGAAATTTCAGCCCTTGAAAAAGAGTATAAGGATACTGATTTATTACTTAAAAACATAGAAGAAAATGCCCAAAGTATCGCAAATTCTTTAAAGGGTTATGGGCTTCGTTTGTCAAGTAAACGTGAAACCGCCGAAAAATTAAAAGCCGAGCTCGACGGTATGAAACTTGATATTGAAGCCAAAAAGCGCCGTATTCAGATTCTCAAGGATTTGGAAAACAATATGGAAGGCTTTGCTCATTCGGTAAAATTTGTAATGGGTAAGGCAGAAACTGGAATATTGCGTGGCATATGCGGTCCAGTGTCAAAACTTATAAATGTTGAAAATAAGTATAGTACTGCTATCGAGGCTGCGCTTTCTAATGCTATTCAAAATATTATTACCGATACTGAAAGCGATGCAAAACAGGCTATCAACTTCCTTAAAAATAACAAGGGTGGTAGGGCAACCTTCCTGCCCGTAGCCACTATAAAAGCCCGTGAATTTAAGGAACACGGATTTGAAAATATGGAAGGCTACATCGGTATTGCGAGTGACCTTGTCAAGTGCGATAAAAAGTATGATGAGATTGTAAAATATCTCTTGGGCGCGGTTATAGTTGCCGAAGATATTGACTATGCAACCGCCATTGCTAAAAACCAAGGCTATCGTGTAAAGGTTGTAACTCTTGATGGTCAGGTTGTAAATCCGGGTGGTTCGCTTACAGGCGGTTCGGTTACAAAAAATGCAGGACTTTTAAGCCGTGCTAATGATATTAAGGCAATGGAAACCGAAGTGCAGACTTTGGAAAAGAAACTTGAAGATAATTCTTCCAAACTTGGCGATGCCGAAAATGCAGTAAATGAGGTTTTAGCGGATATTACCGCATTACAAGCCGACCTTACTACCGCTAATGAAGATAAAATCAGGGCATTGGCAGAAGTTAAACGTATTGAAGAATTGCGTCAAAATGCTAATGCAACGCTCGAATCTCTTTTGAATGAGCAAACTGTCAATAAGCAAAAGGTAGAGCAACTCAAAAATTCTTCGGTGGAATCGGCTAAACAAATTGCCGAAATCGAGGCAAAGAAAACCGCTATTCAAACCGAAATCGATAAAATGACAGGTGGTAGGGACAACCTGAATGCCACAAGAGAAAACCTTGCTAATGAAATCACTTCATTAAAACTTTCGGTTATTGAAATTGGCAAGGATATTGAGTCGGTGCTTAATAATTCCGAAAATCTTAATAAAACCATTTCTGACCGTGCCGAGCGTAACACCGTAATTGTCAGCGAAATTGCGGCTTTACAGTTTAAAAATGAAAATTTGAAAACCGAAATTTTAAATGCTAAAGACGGCATTGAAGAATTTAAAGCCAAAATTGAAGAAAGCGAAAAGAACATTGCTGACTTTATTGAAAAGCGTAATCTTACCGAAAAATCGGGGGTTGAACTTCGCAATAGTGAGCGAGAAAACACCTTACAGCGTGAGAAAATCGGTGGTGAACTTGCCCGTCTTACCGAACGCAAGGAAGTTATGATGCGTGAGTATGACGATGTTATACGCCGTCTTTACGATGAGTATGAGTTAACCCGTAGTGAAGCCGAAAAAATCGGTATCGAGATTGAAAACCCCGCTGCCGCTAAAAAGGAACTGGCGGAGGTTAAGAACAAAATCCGCTCACTTGGTAATGTAAATGTTTCGGCTATCGAAGAATACAAGGAAGTAAGTGAGCGCTATAACTTCTTGTCAGAACAGATAAACGATGTTGAGGCTTCACGTGCACAACTGCACAAACTTATCAATCAGTTAACCTCTCAAATGCAGGAAATCTTTACCGAAGGCTTCCAAAAAATAAGTCAAAACTTCACAAAAACATTTACCGAGCTTTTCGGTGGCGGTACAGCATCTTTAAGCCTTTCCGACCCTGAAAATATACTTGAAAGTGGAATTGATATAAATGTAAAACTTCCCGGTAAGAATGTTCCGAGTCTTGACGGTCTTTCGGGCGGTGAAAAGGCGCTTATAGCCCTTTCTATTTACTTTGCAATTATGCGTGTTAACGCTCCGCCATTCTGTTTCTTGGATGAGGTTGACACCGCACTCGACGATATAAATGTTGAGCGTTTTGCGGAATATATGCGTTCTTCCGAATTTGCAACACAGTTTATTTGTGTAACCCACCGCCGCGGCACAATGGAAGCGGCTGATATGCTTTATGGTGTTACAATGCAGGAAAAGGGTATTACAAAGCTTTTGGAACTTAATGTTTCCGAGCTCGAAAAGAAATTACTTGAAGCTAACTAAGGTGATTTAATGGGATTTTTCAGTAAAATCAAACAAGGACTTCAAAAAACAAGACAGTCCTTGTCACAAGGCGTTACAAGTATTATCAATTCCTTTACTAAAATTGATGAAGAATTGTTTGAAGAACTTGAAGAAATACTTGTAATGGCAGATATCGGGGTTAATACTGCGACCGAAATTTGCGATATCTTACGCCGTAAAATCAAAGAACAAGGCATAAAAGACCCACAAGAAATAAAAGGTCTTTTAAAAGAAATTATTACCGAAATGCTTGGCGAAGACCAAGGTTTAAAACTCGATACCAAGCCGTCATTGATACTGGTTATCGGCGTTAACGGTGTTGGCAAAACCACCACTATCGGTAAATTGTCAGCACAACTAAAAGCCGAGGGCAAAAATGTTGTTTTAGGTGCGGCTGATACCTTCCGTGCCGCCGCTATCGACCAATTAAGCATTTGGTCAGAGCGTGCGGGTGTTCACATGGTTAAAAGTGTTGAGGGTACAGACCCCGCATCAGTTGTATTTGATACCATCGCTTCGGCAAAATCAAAAGGCGCTGATGTTATTATTTGTGATACTGCGGGAAGACTTCATAATAAGAAAAACCTTATGGATGAACTCGCTAAAATTTATCGTGTAATCGGTCGTGAATTGCCTGATTCTTCGGTTGAAACTCTTTTGGTGCTTGATGCCGCAACAGGACAAAATGCT
Source organism: Clostridia bacterium (assembly GCA_017537195.1). GTDB lineage: Bacteria > Bacillota > Clostridia > Oscillospirales > Acutalibacteraceae > UBA737. The sequence continues at coordinate 2,705 of JAFYLF010000061.1, read as the reverse complement.
GTAAACCAAGCACGAGAATTTAAAAATGTTGCTGATATTACGGGTATTGTGCTAACTAAACTTGACGGTACCGCAAAGGGCGGTATTGTAATTCCTATTCACAATGAACTTTCAATCCCTGTAAAATATATCGGCGTGGGCGAGGGAATTGACGATTTACAACCCTTTAATGCTAAAGAATTTGTTGAGGGAATATTCCCAGACGGTGAAAATATATGAAAATATTTATTGCAACCAAAAATGCAAAGAAGTTAAAAGAATTAAAGCGTATTTTAGAGCCGATGGGCTTTGAGGTTTTGTGCGAAAAGGATTTGGACAAGCCGTTTTTAGATGCCGTTGAAGATGGCACAACCTTTGAGGAAAATGCGCTTATCAAGGCTAAAAGCGGTCTTGCGCAAACTGGGTTCATAAGCGTTGCCGATGATTCGGGAATTTGTGTTGATTATCTCGGTGGCGCGCCAGGTATATACTCGGCACGATATTCGGGCGGCAGTGATCAGGATAATAATAATAAATTATTAAAAGAACTCGAAAATGTTCCAATGGAAAAGCGTACCGCTTACTATGTGGCGGCTATTGCTTGTGTTTTCCCTGATGGCAGAGAGTTTACGGTTCGTGGTGAATGTCACGGGCATATCGCTTTCTCTGAACAAAAGGGCGAGGGCGGTTTTGGTTATGACCCATTGTTTATTAGTGAAATCGGTCCGTTTTCACAGGTTACTGATGAGCAAAAAGATGCGGTAAGCCACCGTGGACGAGCAATTTTAAAATTTAAAGAAGAACTTAAAAAATATTTAGAGGTATAGTATGTTAAACAGTAGGCAAAGAGCACAGCTTCGTGGCATGGCTAATGATTTTGAAACCATTTTACAGGTTGGTAAAATGGGCATAAGCGAAAATACAGTAAAACAGGTTGACGACGCGTTAGAAGCTCGTGAACTTATAAAAATGTCGGTTTTGGAGACCAGTCCGCTTACTTCTCGTGAAGCGGCTGACGAATTGGCAAAAAAGGTTAAAGCCGATGTCGTTCAGGTTATCGGTAGAAAGTTTATCCTTTACCGCCAGTCAAAAGAAAAACTTATTAAATTGGTGAAATAGTATGGGCTTTACGGCTATTTTCGGCGGTACTTTTAACCCACTGCATAAAGGGCACCTTGAAATGCTTGAAGCCTTGCAAAAGGACCAAAGCATTACTGAAATATGGATAATGCCTGATAAAATTCCGCCACATAAAGAGTGCGACTATATGGCGGGTGACAGTGACCGAATAGAAATGTGCGAACTTATAGCGGGGGATTTTTCCAAGGCTTCGGTTTGCCTTGTGGAATTTGAGCGCAAGGGCAAGAGTTATACCTACGATACTGTGGTGGAACTAAAGCGTAAATTTCCGCAAAAGGATTTCATTTTTGTCTGTGGCGGAGATATGTTTGTTTATTTTCCAAAGTGGTATAGATATGAGGATTTAATGCAACTTTTACCGTTTTATGTATTTTCTCGTGTTGGCACCGAAAGAGAAGAATTTGAAAATTGTGTTAAAGATTTTTCAACAAAAGGTATGCGGTTAATTTTTAATAATACTAAAATTTCCAATATATCTTCAACCGAATTCAGAAACACTAAACAGGCAGAACTTTTACCCCAAAAAGTGTACGATTATATTAAAGAAAGGGGTATTTATGATGTATGATAATTTTAAAAAGATTTTAAAAAGCCGACTCGACGAAAAAAGGTATTATCATTCACTTTGTGTGGCTGATGAAGCCAAGCGTTTAGCCGAAAAAATCGGTGTTGATACGCAAAAGGCATATCTTGCGGGACTTTTGCATGATATTACCAAGAATGCTCCTTGCGAAGAACACTTGCAAATATTCACACAGTTTGGTATAATCTTAAACGATATCGAAAAAAATACCCAAAAGCTTTGGCATGCAATATCCGGCACGGCATATATTGAGCATATTTTGGGTGTTAGCGATCCCGAAATACTTGACGCGGTTCGTTATCATACCACCGCAAAAGCGGATATGTCGCCCTTGTGCTTGGTACTTTATCTTGCAGATTTCACTTCCCGCGACCGTGATTATCCGGATGTGGATATTATGCGTGGTCTTGTGGATTTATCTTTCAGTAAAGCTCTTATTTATGCTTTGCAATATACTATTAAGGATTTGACAGAGCGTAAAAAGGCTATACATTTTGATACTTTGGCAGCGTTTAACTTCGCTGTAACTTCGGAGGGAAACAATTGAATTCATTTGAAATTTTAAAAATTGCCGCAAATGCTTTAAACGGCAAGAAAGCAAAGGAAATAAACGCTGTAAAGGTTGAAGACCTTACGGTTTTGTGCGAATATTTCCTTATTTGCACAGCAAATTCAAGTACACAAATTCGTGCTTTGACTGATGAGGTTGAAGAAAAGTTAGAAGAAGCAGGTGTTCGTCCGCATCATATTGAAGGCAAGGCTTCGGGTTGGATAGTTCTTGACTACGGCTCGGTTGTAGTACACATATTTGGCCGTCAAGAACGCGAATTTTATGCGCTTGACAAAATGTGGGCTGATGCCGAACAGGTTGATATAGAAAATATATTAGAAGAAGCAATGGGTGACTGATATGCAAAAAAATTACAATTACACTGAAATCGAAAAGAAATGGCAAAAAATTTGGGACGATAATCATACTTTCGAAGCAAAGAATGATTACACA
>JAFYLF010000060.1 GCA_017537195.1 Clostridia bacterium | reverse complement strand
CCCTTTGCTTTTAGTTCTTCAATCTCTTTAGCCTGCGAGTCCAAAGACGTCTTTGTCGCAGCAAGCGCCTTTCTTTTTTTGGTTAAATCCTTTTCGTTTTTATCAATATCTGCTTTAAGTTTATTAACATACTTTTTTTGCGCTGTAAGTTGAGATTGCAAACTTTCTTTATAGTCGTTAAAATCTGAGGGTAGATCTCCCAACTCGGACTGTTGTTGAGCGGCAATAGCGTCATTTCTTAGTTGTTCTCGCTTTTTAGCCAATTTTTGCAATTTCTGTTTAGCGTCAGAAATCTTTTCAGCATAATCCTTGCCAAATGCATCTAATTTATCAGCATCTTTAACCGTGACTAATGCATCTGTAAAAGTATTTGTTTCTGTATAAACACTCTTTGAGACGTATATCGCCAAAGTAGGAATATTATTTCCTAAGGCATTAACCTGCTTATCACCCGAAGCAAACTCAGCACTTTCAACAATTCCCGTAACTATGAATGCTACTTCCGAAAAAACGTCCCCACCTGAATTAAGATATATCTTATCCCCAATTTTTACGTCGTTTTTAAGGGCATACGACCTCACCGCAACACAACTCGTCGAGTTAATAGGATAACTGCCGTCAACAAGTACGGGTGGTGACAACATCTTGCCCGATGACACCTCGGTATCAAAATCTATGACATTTATTTTTACAGGGTAGTCCCCTTTAAAATTATGCGAAGCCATTGCATCTACGCTAATAATACCGCAAGCCTGTTCAACATATTTTTCATTTTGTATTGCAGCTATATCTTCCGCCGTAAAACCGAGGGTTGATTTAATATTTATATCCCAAAAATTATTTTCATCGTAATATTTATCGGCAGTATATTCCATATTAGGCGCAATTGAAACAAGGCCGGTTAAAAAACCAACCGAAATCGCAATCAATAACAATACGGCAACAAATCTGCCGAAATTGCGCTTAATATCTTTTTTCAAAAAACCGATACGTTTTTTCATTACGATCCAATCCTTTCAGAGTTTAGCACTCCAAATTTATGATGTTTTCAACAATACATCCGTTTTTAAGTTTAATTACCCTGTCAGCTTTTGCGCAAATTTCATCGTTGTTAGTTACAACAACGGCTGTTTTGTTAGTTGTCTTACAGGTTTCATAAATCATCGATAAAATTTCAGTACTTTCTTCCTTGTTAAGTATGCCGGTAGGCTCATCACATAATAGCAACTTGGGATTTTTAGCCAAAGCGCGCGCAACAACCACACGCTGTTGCTGACCTGCCGATAGGTTTAGCGTAAGACTGTCGGCATAATCCAAAAGTCCTACCGCATCAAGCGCAATATTAGCGTTAATTGAATCATCAGATATTCTGCTCACAAGTGCCACGTTTTCACGCACCGTAAGGTCATCAATTAAATTATTCTGCTGGAAAACAAAGCCTATGTCATTTCTGCGATAGTTTGACAACTGTTTTTCACTAAATTCGCCAATATTGACACCGTCAATAACTATATTACCGTCATCACATTTATCCATACCGCCAAGCAT
>JAFYLF010000059.1 GCA_017537195.1 Clostridia bacterium | reverse complement strand
TGTGTACTCCGGAATAACCTTGCTCCTGTTCTAAAGGCGTGATTTTCTCAACATACCGTCCCTCGAGCTTTCCCACAAGTTTATTATATCATGGTTTCATGTTGTTGTGTGCGATGTAAAATCATGCGGGGTTCTATGTCTTGACAAATTTTAAAGGTTTAATTTTAAATGACTACTTTCTCAAACTGGACGGTTGATGTAAAAGCCAGCCGTTCTTTTTTATCTTGCGGAAAACACCAAAATATGCTATATTTATGATAATCCAAACTGGAAACAAAACAACAACACAAAAGAGTATAGTGAATATCCATTATGTTTTTTAGAATACTTGGAGGAATAAGCGTGAAAAAGGTATTTGATTTTTTAAGAAAATATTGGTTTTGTTTTTTATTAAGCATAATAATGGTTGTGGGAATTTCTTTATCAACTCGGTATGCGGATTTATATAAAACAGGTGGCTTAGGATTCGATTTACACGACTTATATCTTATCTATGTTATACCATTATATTCTTTTGTATATGGTTGTTTGTCATATGCTATATTAAAAAAGATATGGCATCCTTTGTTGATTTTATTTGCAACCACTTTTCTTTATTGGTTTATATATGGTATAGAAGCTATAGCTTGGGAAGGCACTTACATATTATCGGTAATACCAGTAGTGTTTTCGTTGATTGGAGTATTAATTACTAAATTTATTTGTGAAATTATAAAAGTTATTTGTAAAATTATAAAAGCGATAAAAAATAATAAAAATCAAAAACCTTGAAAGAGCACAGTTAACAGCTCTGTCTTTTGACAAAGTCTTTGAATTAACAAAGGAAACAGTCGAAGAAATTCGGCTGTTTCTTTTCTATCTTGCAAAAAACGTAAAAATTATCCACTATGTTTTTAAAAATAGAGTATTGTACTTTACCTTTCCTAATAGTGCATTGTTATGCAATGCAATAAAAAATTAACCATTGTTGCAAGACGGGTTTTGTGGTATAGTATCTTTAAGGGGAGATGTTATGAAAATCAAAACACGTAAGCTGCCGTACGGCGAAGTTTTAAAATTAAAACCGAAGAAGCATAAAAAACCCTTAAAACCGCTTTTTATTTTGGCTTTGGTTATAAGAGTTTTATCTTTTTTTGAACTTTTGGGGGTTGGGTTTAAATATAAAAAAATTGGTATGGACAAACTTTCAAAAAAAGAGCCTTGCCTTATTTTAATGAATCATTCGAGTTTTATTGATTTAAAAATTGCGTCAGCTTTATTGTTTCCAAGGAAATATAATATTGTTATGACTTCCGACGGGTTTGTTGGTAAAAATTTGCTTATGCGCCTTGTCGGTTGTATACCCACCCAAAAGTTTATAAGCGATAGTTTGCTTGTTAAAGATATTTTTCACTGCGTTAAAAAGAATAACAGCTCAATTCTTATGTACCCCGAAGCGAGTTACAGTTTTGACGGAACGGCAACCCCTTTGCCCGACAGTCTTGGAAAGCTTGTAAAAAAACTGGGTATCCCCGTTGTTATGATTAAAACCTTTGGCGCTTTTGCATATGACCCGCTTTATAATAATCTTCAAAAGCGAAAGGTTAAAATCTCGGCGGAGATGAAATATCTTTTGTCGCCCGAAGAAATAAAGCAAAAGTCTTTTGAAGAAATTAACGGTATTTTGAAAGAACAGTTTTCTTTTGATAATTTTCGTTGGCAACAGCAAAACGGAGTTAAAATAACTGAAAAATTCCGTGCCGACTGCCTTAACCGAGTGCTTTATAAATGTCCAAATTGTCTTGCAGAGGGCGAAACACAAGGCAAAGGTACAACTCTTACCTGTAAAAATTGCGGGAAGGTTTATGAACTTACCGAAGACGGGTTTATGAAAGCTCAAAAGGGTGAAACCGAGTTTCCTCATATCCCTGATTGGTACGCTTGGCAAAGAAAATGTGTTAAAGATGAGATTTTAAATGGCGAATACAGGCTTTGTGAAAATGTTGATATTTATATGCACATTGACACCAAATGTATTTATAAGGTTGGAGATGGCGTTTTAACCCATACAAAAGACGGCTTTTCGCTTGTCGGTTGTGAAGGAGAATTGAGATTTACCCAAGCGCCTGAACTTTCGTATAGCCTTTATTCCGATTTTTATTGGTATGAAATCGGCGATGTAATTTCAATCGGCACACCGAAAGTGTTTTACTATTGTATCCCAAAAACCGATAAAGATATAGTCGCAAAGGCTCGTATTGCCGCAGAAGAGCTTTATAAAATTATAAACAATAAAGAATAAAAAAACAGACTCACAGAGTCTGTTTTTTGTCATTTAAAGTCCAAGCGCTGCTGCGCCTATAATACCTGCATCGTTGCCGAGCTCGGCAATTTTAATTTGCGAAAAATTTGTTTGGGTTGCGGCGCCGTATTCACATCTTCTAACGGTTTGAATGAGCGGTTTTAAAAGGTAGTCACCTTCACCGCACACACCACCGCCTATGCAAAGCACTTGCGGTTGGAAGATGTTTACTATATTAGTGAGTCCGCATGCGAGATATTTTATATAAGTGGCAACAACCTTTTTACCTGCGATATCACCTTTTCTTGCGGCTTCGAAAGCAGTTCTGCCGTCAACATTTTCAAGGTTATCATCAACGAGATCCCACATAATTGAATCAACATATTCAATCATTTTCTCTTTGGTCATATTGATAAGGCCTGTAGCCGAGCTATAAGTTTCAAAGCAACCAAGTCGTCCGCAAGTGCAAGGTCTTCCGCCGAATTCAATAACGGTATGACCGAGTTCCGCACCTGAATAGTTAAATCCCGAATAAAGCTTACCGTCTATTACGATGCCGCCACCAACACCTGTACCAAGGGTAATCATTACAAGGTCCGAGTAGCCTTTGCCGGCGCCTGCTTTGATCTCTGCTAAAGCTGCGGCGTTAGCGTCATTTTCCAACAAAACCTTTTTAACGGGGAAGCGTTTTTTGAGCTCGTCAGCTATGGGGAAGTTATCCATTTTAATGTTATTAGCATAGCGTATAATGCCAAGCTTCGGGTCAACCGATCCGGGGGCTGCTATGCCAACATATTCAATATCGTCAACGGATAAATTGTTTTCTTTTATTACAGAATGGCATAGCGCTGCCATATCGTCCACAATTTCACAAGCATTTCTTTGAGCGAAGGTGGGGAGCTTTGCTTTTGAAATAATTTTTAAAGTTTCATCAACTAATCCAACCTTAATGTTTGTGCCACCAAGGTCAATACCTAAATAATACATAAAATCACCTGTTAGATCTATTTTATTTAATTGTATCAAAACACCTAATGAAAGTAAAGAAATTCCTTTTAAAAAGTTAGAAAAATCATTTAATAATATTGAAATATTTACGAGTAGGTGTTATAATGTTAAAAAAGGTTTACAAGGAGGAGAGTAAATGAAATATATTATAAACGGAAAAATAGTTCTACCTGATGGAATTTTGGAAAATCAGGTTTTAAGTTTTGATCAAAAAATCATCGGTATAACCGATATAACAAGCATCCCCGAAGATGCCGAAATTATTGATGCTAAAGGCGGTTTTGTGGCTCCGGGTCTTGTGGATATCCACATCCACGGATATTTAGGCGAAGACACTTCCGATGGTAAGGCAGAAGGAATTAAAAAAATGTCTAACGGCATTATGAAAAATGGTGTTACCTCCTGGTGCCCGACTACTATGACTGTTAGTATGGATGAAATCAATACTGCTCTCGATGTAGTTCGTTCTTTAAAGAATGAGAGTAAGGATTGGGATGGCGCTGAAATTTTAGGCGTAAATCTTGAAGGCCCGTTTATTAACCCCAAGAAAAAGGGTGCGCAGGCAGGCGAGCATATCAAGGCTCCTGATGCAAAGTTCGTAATAGATAATGCTGATATTATTTCGGTGGCTACTATGGCGCCCGAAATGGAAGGCGGTTGTGATTCTATAAAAGAAATTTGCGAAAACTGCGATGTTAAGGTGTCAATCGGTCATACCGATGCCTCTTTTGAAGATGCTATGGCAGGCATTGATGCGGGTGCAAGTCACATCACCCACCTTTTCAATGCACAGACAGGGCTTATGCACCGCAATCCAGGTGTTGTTGGCGCTGCATTGCTTCGCGATGTTTCGGCTGAACTTATTTGTGATACCTTCCACATACATAAAGGTCTTTTTGAACTTATCGCAAAGGTTAAGGGCGATAATTTTGTCCTTATTACCGATTGTACAAGAGCTGGCGGTATGCCAGACGGCGAATACACCTTAGGCGGACAAAAGATTATCGTAAACGGTATTAAGTGCCTTTTGGAAGACGGCACTATCGCAGGTAGCGTTTTAAAACTTAATGATGCAGTTAAAAATGTTCGTGATAATACCAATATGCCGTTCTGGAAAGTTGTGGCGGCGGCCTCGCTTAACCCTGCAAAAGCCATTGGCGTTGATGACCGCAAAGGCTCTTTGGAAGCCGGCAAGGATGCAGATATTATCATTACAGACGATGATTTCAATATAGTTAAAACAATCATAGGAGGCAAAGTAAAATATGAATCTTAAATTCGAAGCAAAATTGGATAAAGGCTTTCAGCCAATGGTACTCGTTTACAACGATTTTGTGGCACGTGCAAAGGCTGCAAATGGCGAAAAATTAGTAATAGGTATTGAACGTAATAACGGTTTCGTTTCTACTTTTGAAACGGTGGTTTTCCCTGACGGCACAGGTCATGACGAAGAAAACCTTGGTATTGTTGAACGTATTGTTAAAACTCTTTTGTGGATTAAGGGCGGTTATAAGGTTATTATTGCCGGTTCTAAGCTAATTTATGAAGGTATTGCTAAAGCATATGCAAAAGACGGTGCACGTGCATTCGATAACGATTTTATGGCGGGTGTATATGAAAAGGAATTCGAATGTGTTTGGAAGCCTATCGAAGAAGCCCCAAAAACACAGGAATCTGCAACACCTATCGGCCGTCATCTTGACGGTTGCCGTATCGGTTTTGATGCCGGCGGTTCCGACCGTAAGGTAAGCGCTGTTATCAACGGCGAGAGCGTATATTCTGAAGAGGTTGTTTGGTTCCCAAAAATCAATTCCGACCCACAGTATCAGTATGACGGAATTATGTCTGCTATGAAATCTGCTGCAGAGCATTTACCAAGAGTAGATGCTATTGGTGTTTCATCTGCCGGTGTTTATGTTGATAATCGCATAATGGTAGCATCTCTTTTCTTAAAGGTTTCTAAAGAAGACTTTGAAAAGAAAGTTAAGAATATGTATATCGATATCGCCAAGGAATTTGGCGAGGATGTACCTTTGGAAGTTGCCAACGACGGTGATGTTACAGCTTTGGCTGGCGCTATGGATCTTGAAGACAACGCAGTGCTTGGTATTGCTATGGGCACCAGTGAAGCCGGCGGTTATGTTGACGCTGCAGGTAATATCACAGGTTGGCTTAATGAACTCGCATTTGCTCCTGTTGACTATTCAAAGGATGCTATGGTTGACGAATGGTCGGGTGACTACGGTTGCGGTGTTAAATACTTCTCGCAAGACGGTGTAATCAAACTTGCTCCTGCTGCAGGCATCGAGCTTGACGAAAGCCTTTCTCCTGCTGAAAAGTTAAAGGTTGTGCAAGGTCTTATGGAAGAAAACGACCCACGCGCTGCCGCTATTTATGACACTATCGGTGTTTACTTCGGTTATGCAATCGCTTATTACAGCCTTTTCTACGATATTAAGCATGTTCTTATTATGGGACGTGTAACTTCCGTAGAAGGCGGTGTAATCATTCTTGACCGCGCTAATAAGGTTTTGAATGAAGAATTCCCCGAACTCGCTAAAAAGTGCGAACTCCATATTCCTGACGAAAAATCAAGAAGAGTAGGTCAGTCGGTTGCAGCTGCAAGCCTTCCTGAAATTAAGAAATAAAATTAAAAGGGGCTGTAAAAAAACAGCCTGAAAAATCCGAGGTTCACAATTAAATGTGAGCCTCGGATGCTTTTTGTTCAAAATGATGTTAAAATCAAGATAAACAGCTATAAACAGGGATTTTAGGGTGTAAAAAACCAAACCGA
>JAFYLF010000007.1 GCA_017537195.1 Clostridia bacterium | reverse complement strand
TCACAGGAAAAAGTATTGCCGCCGCAAGAGCTATTATAACCGTCAATATAATAACACGAATACCCGAAGACATTTCCGATAAAAGCGGTAATTTAGAAAAAGCAAAGCTTAAGCACATAGAAACTGCAACTATTCCCGCAATAATTGGGCTTTTCTTTGCGGGTGGAATAATAATTGCCAAAAACATGCCGTAAAGCCCCACGCTTAAAGCGCTAACTAGACTTGTCGGCAAAAGAGTACCCATAACAACACCCAATGCCGCACCGCTGGCCCAACAAGGTATAGACACCGCCATAGCGCCGTAGGTATAAAATGGGTTGAGTGTCCCTTTTACTGCCGATGATATACCGAAAATTTCGTCTGTAACATCAAAGCCGATTATAACACGGTGTAAAAGCGGTGCTTCGGGCGCTAACTTTTGGCTGAGCGCCGCAGACATAAGAAAATATCTGATATTGACAATAAAAATGGTGAGCGCCATATCAATATAGGGCGCACCCTCTTCAATAATTTTAAAACCTGCATAACCGCCGGCAGAAGCATTTGTGAGTAAGGTTGCTAAAAAGGTTTGCAAGGCAGTAAGCCCTGCTTTTTTAGCAACTATACCCAATGTGAAAGCCACCGCAAAATATCCAAGCGCAATCGGTATGCCGTCGCGAAGTCCTCTTTTAAAACACCGTTTATTTTCCAAAATTATCACCAAGCACCATTTTACGCCTTTTAAACCTTTAAGTCAATAATTTTCACCGATTTGCCACAAAAACATAGTATATATTGAGTTGTAACGCAACTTAAAAATTTTTTAGGAGGCTATTCTATGGCAGATTTAAGAAACGGCTGTGCTCCCTGTGGCGATTTCAAGGAAGCCGTTTGTATTGACGCTGGCAGAGTTTTCGATTCTTGCTGTGATCGTGACTGCTTGGAGGATTTACGGTGCTTCTTCTTGCCCGAAACCCAAGCGCTCATAAACCACGCAGTGAGTGTTAGACTTCGCAGCGCAGAAGTACTTAATGTTTTTATAGATGTTGAACCCGTAAACTTTAATAAAGGTTTCTATTCTTGCGACCTTACATTCTTCTTCCTTTTGTCTTTCGACCTTTACACTTCCTCTCGAGGTTGCCCAAAAATTATAAACGGCATCGCTTCTTTCAACAAAAAGGTTATTCTTTTTGGCAGTGACGGTTGTGTTAAAACCTTCTCGAATGTATTAGGTAATGAATGTACACGTGGCTCGAACAACACAATTCGCAGCAACAATATGCCTAAATGTGTTGTAAGCACCGTTGACCCCGTACCTCTTTCTGCTAGACTTTGCGAAATACGCGACTGTTACGATAGCGTTTGCTGTGTTCCTGAATGTGTATGCGAAGCAATCGGCGGTAATGTTGTAACCGAGCTTCAAAACGGCACACCCACAATATTCGTAACAATCGGTCTTTTCACAGTGGTACAGCTTATCCGCAATGTGCAGATGCTTATCCCCGTTTACGATTACTGCATTCCAGAAAAGCAATGCAAAAATTCTACTGACCACCCTTGCGATACCTTCAGCAAAATTCAATTCCCAGTTGACGACTTTTTCCCGCCTCGCCCTTGTAATGTCGAAAACGGTCCCAGTTGCTCTTGCTCTGAACAATTCGAAGACGAATAATAACAAAAAAGAGAGTCAAAATTTTTAAATTTCGACTCTCTTTACATATTAAAAAGGTTTAAAAAGATAATTTGCGGTAAAATAACCTACAAGCACTAAAAATATTGCTATTATTGTTAGTATCATTGATTTTAAAAATATGCGCACACTCTTTTTCATTTTACCACCCAATATATTCTGCCCACTCGGAGAGATTTTATGACCGTTTTAACCTTAAAACAAAAAAATAAACGGTATAAGAACACTCGTGAATACCTTTTTGTCTTTAACGACTGTGAGACACTGACATTGGGTATTCTGTTTTTATACCGTCTTAAAATCAATTTTAAAAGTATGCTATATAGAACCGAAAACGATTATCGGCTCATAATATCTTCGAGAAATTTTAAGCCCTGTTTTCTAACACTTGGTGAATACTGTATCCACTCAAGCAAAAGCATTTTCGAGACCGAATACACAAAAGAACACGGCAAACTGTTAATTGGCAATAATGCTATTAGAACCTTTGGAAAATACTTTTCTAAAGACTTCTGATAAAGTTCATTCGTTCAGCCATTTTATCACCGAAGAGAAAACTGCCTGCAACGATAACATCAACCCCTGCCTCAACAGCTAAAGGTGCAGTTTCGCTATTTATACCGCCATCGATTTCGATTATGGTATTATATCCGTTTTTGTCGATCTCCGCTCTCAAGGCTTTAACCTTTTCTAAAGATTCAGGCATAAAGGCTTGTCCGCCAAAGCCAGGCTCTACCGACATTACAAGCACCATATCGCAAAGGGGCAAAAATTCAAAAATTTCTTCCGCTTTTGTTTTAGGCTTAATAGTAAGACAAGATTTGCAACCGCATTCTCTGATTTCTTTCAAGGTTCCAGCAACAGGACTTCCCGCTTCGAAATGAAAACCGAGAAAATCCGCCGATTTTGCAAATTCTTTAATATATCTATGCGGACGGTCAATCATAAGGTGAACATCAAGCGGAATATCGGTATTAGCCTTTACCTGCTTTAAAATCGGGTTAGCAAAGGAAATATTAGGTACAAATACCCCATCCATAATATCAAAATGAAGCATATCAGTTTTGTTTTCTTCGAGTTTGCGAAGCTCACTTTCAAGATTTATAAAATCTGCTGATAAAAGCGATGGCGAAATTTTAACCGACATAATAATCCCCTTTTCTACATACTACAATAATTTTATAATACAACTACGGTTTTGTCAACACAAAAGGCTTTGCATTTTGCAAAGCCTTTTTCCTATTCCTTACCCATTCGGTTGTAAACATACCAACCGATAGCACTTATAATGAGTGTTAATGCGAAAACTATAATTGCAAATGTATATTTTTGAGTGCCCAAAAAGCTTCCTCCAATGGTTGAAGTTATAACCGAGGGAATTCTCGCCACAGTTGCAATTATAAAGAAATGCTTCCATTTAATATCGGTAAGACCGACAAAATAAGTGAGCAAATCTTTCGGTGTGCCTGGCAAGAAAAACATTAAAAACACAAGAAAAGCTACTTTTTTGCGGTTTTGCAAGAACTTTGCAGATTTGATTTTCTCGAAGGTGAAAAACACTTCGACCAATTTTATACCGAATTTTCTGACAAGCAAAAAAACCAACAAACTGCCAAGCGTTATTCCAATAAGGCATAAAAGCGTGCCCTCAATGGCGCCAAAAGCATACCCTGCGCCGATTTCTAACGGCTCTCCTGGGACAAAGGCTATGATTACCTGAAACATAACCATCAAAACAAAATATATTCTTCCAAGTATTCCGCTACTATCAACCCATGCACGAAATTTTTCAGGCTCGGATACAAACTGCACCATCGGTCTGCCTATAAACCAACCGACAACCGCACAAAACAATATAAAAGCCATTATAGCAACTGCGCTTAAAGTTTTCTTCTTTCTTTCAGTAATCATAAATACTTCCTTTTACATCTGATAATCTTATAGTACCATTTTCAATATGGTTTTGCAACAATTACATTAAAGTTGCAATTTAAGTTTTAAAATGGTATTATAAAAATGGTATAATTAAAAAACTTTCCCACTATTAAAGGAGTTTTTATGAAACACGAAATTTTGCGAAATTGTCCCCCTGTTATCAGAGATTTTCTGACATACAGCGAAACGATAAAGGGTAAATCCTCCCTGTCTGTTGAGGGATACTATCTCGATTTACAGACCTTTTTCCGCTTTCTATTATTTATTCGCGGTCTTGTTGACGGAAAAGCCAAGTTTGAAGAAATTGATATATCGGCGGTAGATATAAATTTAATAAAAACCGTCACTATTTCCGACCTTTATGCTTACCTTGTCTTCTGCAAAAACGAGCGTAATAACAATGCCGCCACACGTGCTCGAAAAACCTCAACACTTCGAATATTTTTCAGATATATGTGTGAACAAACCCATCAGCTTGATTCTAACCCTGCTATTATGCTTGAATCCCCAAAGGTTAAGCAGTCGCTTCCAAAACACTTAACGCTTGAAGATTCGTTAGAACTTTTAAATGCGGTTGAGGGACCTAACCAAAAGCGTGACTATTGCATTTTAACCCTGTTTTTAAACTGCGGTCTTCGTTTGGCAGAGTTATGTTCACTCAATATTGGTGATATCAAACCCGACGGCACAATGACTGTTACGGGTAAAGGTAATAAAGAAAGATTGGTTTACTTAAACGACGCTTGTCAGCTGGCAGTTAAAGAATATCTTGCAGTGCGACCGAGCGAAGATATTTCGTTTGCTGACCGCAATGCACTTTTCATAAGCCGTAATCACCGACGAATTAGCAATAAAACTGTTCAGCATATAGTTAAAACCCACCTCGAAAAAGCAGGGCTTGGCGGTCAAGGCTTTAGCACCCATAAACTACGTCACACCGCAGCAACTCTTATGTATCAGCACGGGCAGGTTGATATCCGTGTGCTTAAAGATATTTTAGGTCACTCAAACCTTGGCACAACACAAATTTACACCCATGTTTCCGACAGCCAGATTAAAAACGCGGTTGACGCCAACCCCTTAAGTAATGTAAAAAACAAAAAATAGCCAACGAATTGTGGGCTTTTATTGTGCTTATCGAATTTATAGACATAAAAAAAGGGGCTGTAAAAAAACAGTCCAAATAAAAAAGACTACAAACTTATCCAAAAAAGGATAGGAATGTAGTCTTTTTTGCGGTATAATGTAGTTGATGAATAAACAAAATAACCGACAAATATATAATACATCATATCAACTGAAATTGCCAGTAGAAATTTCAACAATAATAGAAATTTCTGATCCGGTATATACATTTAGTGAGGTTATGGATTGTATCGACCTAAAAAAATATCTTGCC
>JAFYLF010000058.1 GCA_017537195.1 Clostridia bacterium | reverse complement strand
TGTGATAATGAGCACAGTATTCGCCTTGACGAGTTAGAGCAAATCGTAGTAGATGAAATCAACAAGTTACTCCAAAAATACTACGACAAAAAGCAGATTGGCAAGTTAGATGCACCGAAACGTAAAAAGAACGGTGCAAAAACCTTAGAAACGCAGATTGCCGAGCTTGAAGAAAAGGTAAAGCGAAACGACAACCGAATGGCTCAGATGTACACTGATAAATTAGACGGTGTAATCAGTTTAGAGGAGTTTACCAAATACCGAGAAAGCTATCAAAAAGAATCCCAAGATACAGAAAAACGCATCGAAATTTTGAAATCTAAACTTGTAGCCCTTTCGGGCGGTGAAACAAAAACGGATACTAAATCGATACTCGAAAAGTACCGAAAAATTGACACTCTTACATTTGAGATTGCCGATGAATTTATAAGTAAAATCTTCATCGGAAAGCTTACAAAGAGTGGCAAGAGAGAAATCAAGATTGAGTGGAAAATTTAAGCATTTTCCACAGTCAAAAAACGACAAAATATACAGAATTACTAAAAATATGTAGTATTAGCTAACTCAGCCCACGGCGGGTTTGACGGAGGAGCGGTGGCACATGACGGTACAGTTGAAAAAGATATAAATTTAAACATTTCCAGGGCGCTTTCAAAACTCTTGAAACAAAATGGCTTTCGTGTTATAATGACAAGAGAAGCTGATGTTTCAACCGAGGATACTGAATCAATGCAAATTGCCTCGAAAAAGAAAAGCGACCTTAAAAACAGGCTTAATTTAATGCGGGATAATCCCGATGCGGTTTTTGTAAGTATTCATCTTAATAAGTTTACAACCTCTTCTGCGTTCGGTTCGCAGGTGTTTTACAGCAGAAACGAGCAGGCGCGGATCCTCGGCGAAAAGATACAATCTGCGATTGTAAGTCTTATACAACCCGAAAACACAAGGGTTAACAAACAGGCGACAAGCAGTACATATCTGCTTCATAATGCCACTATACCAGCGGTTTTGGTTGAGTGTGGCTTTTTAAGTAATAAACAGGAGCTCGAAAAATTAAAACAACCAAGCTATCAAAACAAAATGGCTTTTAGTATTTATTGTGGGATAACGGAATATTTTAAGGAGAACGGCAATGGCAGCGAAGTCTAAAGTAGTATATGTTTGTTCTGAATGCGGATACGAAACGGCAAAATGGATGGGTAAATGCCCGTCTTGTAACAGCTGGAGCACTTTGGAAGAAGATGTACGTGTTCAAAGGTCTACAAGAGTTACAACTGCTGTTAATCTGCCTACGGCCACAGCAAAACCGCTTTCGCAGATAGATATTACCGATGAAGAACGCTTTGTAACTGGTATTAAGGAATTAGACCGTGTGCTTGGCGGAGGAATTGTCAAAGGCGCGGGTGTGCTTTTAAGCGGTGACCCGGGTATCGGTAAATCCACAATCCTTTTGCAAATTTGCAATGCCTTGCAAAATCAAATTGATATACTTTATGTATCGGGTGAGGAATCGGCAACACAGATTAAAATGCGTGCCGAAAGAATAGGCGTCAGTGGTGACAGTGTGACCGTTATGACCGAAACCGACGCTCAGATTATAAGCGATTACATAATTTCGGCAAAGCCTAACCTTGTTATGATAGATTCTATTCAGACAATGCAAATCGGCGAATTGTCTTCGACCTCGGGCAGTATTGTTCAGGTTAGAGAATGCACAAATCTTTTGCTTCGCACTTGTAAATCGCTTGATATTCCGCTTTTTATTGTGGGGCATGTCAATAAAGGCGGAGACATTGCAGGTCCAAAAGTTATGGAGCATATCGTTGACACCGTGCTTTATTTCGAGGGTGAGCGAAATCAGTCTTACCGAATTTTGCGAGCTATAAAAAACAGATTTGGCTCTACTAACGAAATCGGCGTGTTTGAAATGAGCGACAGGGGGCTTCGTGAGGTTGAAAACCCCTCTGCAATGCTTTTATCAGGCAGACTTACCGATGTTTCGGGCGACTGTATCACCTGTGTAATTGAAGGTACCCGGCCTATTTTAGCCGAGGTTCAGGGGCTTGTTGCAACCACAGGCTTTGGCAATCCACGAAGAACCGCTACAGGCTATGATTATAACCGGCTTAATCTTTTGCTTGCAGTTTTGGAAAAGCGAATGGGGCTTTATTTTTCGAATTTGGATACTTATGTAAATATTGTCGGCGGTATGCGCCTTGACGAACCTGCGGCAGATTTAGCCGTAGCTATGGCTTTGGTTTCGGGGCTTCGGGATATCGCTATTGACGAGCATACAGTGGCTTTTGGCGAAATAGGTCTTTCGGGCGAAATCAGAACAGTGCCTCGTGTAGAGGCCCGTGTAAACGAGGCGGCAAGGCTCGGTTTTACAAAATGTATTTTACCAAAGGCTTGCTTAAAACAAATTACAAACTGCCCGAGTTCAATCGAGCTTATCGGTGTCAGCAACTTGGGACAGGCACTTTCTATCATCCGTTGAGCGTGATATAAAGTGAGGGCAGGTATTGTCCAAAGAATTGATGTTGCTACAGGTTTCAAGTTGGCAATACCCATCGTTTTGAAATTTGCAGTTTTCGGCGCATTGTATTAAAGCCAAAAAAATCACTCCCTAAATAATATAGGCAGTTTTATTCACTTTATTTAAAATAAAATGTAAGGATTAAAAAATGGAAAATTTAAACTTTGTAATCGGGAAAAATCTACAAATTTTAAGAAAAAAGAATAACCTAACTCAAGCAGAGCTTGGTGAAAAGCTAAATTATTCGGATAAAGCGGTTTCCAAATGGGAAAAGGGCGAGTCGCTTCCTCCTATTGAGGTGTTTTATAAATTAAGCCAGCTTTATGGGGTGGGGATAGACAATATTGTGGGTGAGGAAAAAATAAAACCCGCTTTTATTGAAAACCGCTATATGCGTAAGCGTTATTTGCATATAACTTTATTGAGCATACTCGCCGTTTGGCTTGTAGCATTGGTGTTGTTTGTGTTCTTCCACATTTTTTCGGGCAATTACTATCCAATGTGTTTTGCCTGGGCTGTGCCTGTATCACTCATAGTGGGTGTTGTTTTTGATGCTATATGGAATAAATGCAAAATACTTTTTGTCCTTTTGTCAGGTCTTGTCTGGAGCACCCTTTTATGTATTGCAGTTCAGCTTTTGCATTTTAATATATGGGAAATTCTTCTCATAGGCATACCGCTTCAGCTTGGTGTTATTATCTGGTCAAGAATGGTGAAGAAATGATTATCGGCAACGATTGGGACGAAATATTAAAGGACGAATGGCAAAAGCCTTATTTTAAGGAATTATGCGATTATCTTGATATAGAATATGCAAATAAGACGGTGTATCCAAAGCGGGGAAATATTTTTAAAGCTCTTGAATACACCTCTTTTTCCGATACAAAGGTCGTTATTATAGGGCAAGACCCATATCACGGCGAAAATCAGGCGCATGGGCTTTGTTTTTCGGTTATGGATGGGGTTCGTTTTCCGCCCTCACTTCGCAATATTTTTAAGGAATTAGAAAGCGATGTTGGAAGACCTATTGGCATAAGCGGTCAGCTTGATAGTTGGGCGAAGCAAGGCGTACTTTTACTTAATAATGTTTTGACAGTGCGTGAAGGTGAGCCTACAAG
>JAFYLF010000057.1 GCA_017537195.1 Clostridia bacterium | reverse complement strand
TTCTTTTGTAAGAGTTAATCCGCAGTATATACCTTTGTTGATTTTAGGGGCGATTGTTCTTGGATTTATATCTTCCTTTATCTTAAAAAGAGCCAAAGACTGTCGCGGTGGTGGTATTCCTACTGCTATTGTTGCCATCAGAGGCATTGTTCCGCTCAAGTGGGTTCAGGGCATATTCGCGCTTTTTGCATCGGCTATGGTAACCTATCTTGCAGGTGTTCCGCTTGGTAACGAAGGTCCGAGCGTACAGATGGGAACAGCTGTCGGAAAAGGAACTGTTGAACTTACAAGTAAGAAAAAGTATGCACTTGACCGTTACGGTATGACGGGTGGCGCTTGTGCGGGATTTGCAACAGCACTTCGTGCACCGTTATCGGGAATTATGTTTGCTCTTGAAGAAGCACACAGAAGTTTTTCTCCCGCCATCTTTATAGTAGCGGCAGTATCGGTATTATCCGCATCGTTTACACAAGAATGTCTTTCAAGAATATTCGGTTTTGATATAGCCTTTTTCCACTTTAAAATAGACGAAGTTTTACCCCTCAAAAGCATTTGGGCAGCTGTGCTTATAGGCCTGTTTTGCGGACTTGTTGCTATTTTATTTACAAAATTCTATCGTTTCTTCTGGAAAGTTCGTCACGAAAAGTTAAGCAAAATTCCGTTTACCTTAGCTGTTATTTCTGTATTTTGCCTAACGGCTGTTCTTGGCTTTATAAACGCGGATTTTGTAGGTTCGGGACACTCTCTTATTGAAAAAATCTTTGAAATGGAATCCGTTTGGTACATACTCATTATTGCGCTTTTAATTCGTGCTCTTATGATGATTTTTGCAAACAACGAGGGAATAACGGGCGGACTATTTGTTCCCACACTTGTTTTTGGCGCGATTATAGCAAATCTTATATCAACGGTTATCATAAAATTAGGACTTGTTGACGTAAAATTCTATCCTCTTTTGATTGCGATAGGAATGTCGTCATATTTGGCTGCGGCATCAAGAACGCCTATTACGGCAATAACTTTCGCGGCAGAAGCGTTGTGTGGAGTAAGTAACATTCTATCCGTTGGTGGTGGTGTTGTAATGGCTTACATAGTTATTGAATTGTCGGAAATTCCCGCCTACACGGAAACTGTAATAGAATCAAAAATTCATAAGGCGCACAAGGGTATTGAGCCTACAATAGTTAACAAAAAAATGGTCGTTCAAAAAGGCTCGTTTGCTGTTGGCAAAGAGATTAGAGATATTATGTGGCCACACAGCTGTATAGTGTTTTTGGTTAAAAAGAACGATCCGACTATATTTAACAACTTCTCCATACTTCACGAGGGGGACGAGCTTAACGTTAACTACAAATCGTATTATCCCGAAGAAACGGAAAAACGCTTGGCACACCTCTTAGGATAAGAAAAATAGAGTTAAAATTATAAAAAGTGCTGATTATTTAAGCGAAAAAGTGTTTAATCTTTTAAAAATTAATTTGTGTTCTAATAAAACCTTGTACTTTTCTAAAGTTATAAATTACAAAAAAGTATATTGTTGAGATAAAGCAACTGTGGTATAATTAGAATAGTCTAAGATACATAATAAAAATAAAAATATACTGAACTTGGAGGAAATTATGGGATTTTTAACAGGTAAAACAGCAATTATCACAGG
>JAFYLF010000056.1 GCA_017537195.1 Clostridia bacterium | reverse complement strand
TTTGTAGGGCGTTTTTTGGCGTTATAAAGGGCATAGAAAAAAGCCACTTATAAAAAGTGGCTTTTGTTGGGGTTTTATGCGGTTTTATTTGTTGGCTTGTCGCATTGCGAAAAACTCAACAGTAACTGCGACAAGAGCAATTATTGGAGCGTTTTCAATGGTGGCAAACATTACAAAAACGGCAATAATGGAAAGAGCTATATATATCAGTTTTTTCATTTTCTGCGGTTCTCCTTTGCAAATACTTTTTGCCAATCGGTCAAGGCTTTTGCGGTGCGGTCTTGTGCTTTGCGGTAAATATCTTGATATACTGTATCGGTGCTGTATTTTTCTGCTTTTGCTTTTGCGGTCTTTTCGGCATTTTTTGCGGTGATATATTCGGCATAGGCTGAGGCGGTGGTAAATTTGGCTTTTGCTTTTTTGATGTTATCTTGTACTGTTCGCAAAGGCATATTCAATAATAATGCTATTGTATCAGCCTTTTCTCCCTTGATAACTAAATACATTATCTCTTGTTGCTGTGCGGTCAATCCGTACTTTGTAAAAAATGCGGTTTTGGTGGTTTGGTCAATGTCGGTTAATTTGTCGGTCGGTCTTTTGCTTGATGTTACCATTTCGCCATTGTCGGCAACTCCGATAACATAATGCAGTTTTTTGTATCCGTCCGACTTGCTCCAACTGTGGATTGACTCTCTGATTGATTTACAAGCATATTGGAAAAGAGTATAATTTTTTTCTGTGCCGTTTTTTAATACTTTGGTGTGTACTGTGGTATCAAGGTCAAGCGGTGCAGAGCCGTTGAGATATTGCCATATATCCATATATGCAAGATTGAATAAATCCATAGCGTCACTATAATTTGCGGTGGTGTCGTTGGTGCGATATGTTACCATATCCGTTGTAAAGTCCTTGTATAACTTTTCGCACATTTTCGCCCCGCTTGTGCTAATGTCTTTTGCAGAGTCGGACAGTTTGAACAGCGTTTTATATACGGCAATTTGTGCCATTGTTTCGCAGAGTTCGTTGACAGTTTGGTTGAATTGCTCTTTTACTATGTCGGTATGCTCAAGAGCCTTTAATAATTCGTTACGGCGGTTTGCTAACTCGGTTAAATGGTTTGTAGTGTCTTGCTTTGTGTCTTGCGGTGCGGTGGCTGTGTCGAAAGTCTTAATTGACTTTTTGATTTCGGCAATCGGTTTGCGGTTTGTGGTGGTTGTTTGGTTGGTTTTCATTGTGAAAACTCCTTTCGATATTGTTTTTTATTTGGGCAAAAATTGCCCTTGCCCTATTATATCAAAAAACGCAACTTTTTACCATATATTTTTTTAACAAAATTTTATAACTTTTTATGTATAGTTTATACAAAAAATCAATATTTTTTTGATAAATCAAACGGGGGCAGAATAAACCACGAAAGCACCGTATCCGCAAGGCTAATCCGTCAGGTGATCAACTTATAGACTGACTCAAAAATGGTTTATTCCTTAAATTTTATCCAAAAAATATTTGTCTCAAAATACCCTAAAAACTACCCTAAAAATACCCCTCAAAAAGCACCAAAACATCCTTCAAAACTCCTCCATTTCCTCATCCACTTTCCCATACATTAACCCACCTGCAAAACCTTATTCCTTCCTAAGTTATCCACATCATTTTCCACACCCCAAATCCAAATCGACCAACAAAGGTAAATCACAGTTACGTTATCGTTTACAAAAAGGTAACTCACATTTACCCTAAAGGTAACTCACAGTTACCATCCCCATCAGCCGTTCCCTACCCAAATCTCCCCACTTTGCCCCACACTCCCACACACCTCATATCCCAATACCTACACCACCAGCCCCAAGTAAATCCCTACGCCCCTCTATTCCAAAACACATACCGGTGTATATTTAACCTATACAACCAAGCTCCTACACCAACGTAAGCTCCAATACAGAGGGGGGTGCCTTTAAACTACCAGCTTCTTCGTTAGAAATACTACATATTACTTCTAACACACCTGCGCCTTATACCTAATTTATTTTTATGTAAATGTCCGCATCTACCCTTCTTTTGCGTATAATTACAAAAACCCAGTCCGAATGCTACGCCTCAACCCAATCCCCTTTCCTATTCCCAATCCCCAATGCGTAAGCCCAAGTCCCACCTACCACGTAGTGTTTCGTTTTCTCGGATTATGCTCCGTAAGGACATAATTCCGAAAAATATTATGTCTTTAGACATAATATAATATCTATATC
>JAFYLF010000055.1 GCA_017537195.1 Clostridia bacterium | reverse complement strand
TTTGAAAAAGGAAGAAAGAAGATATAAAACCGGCGAATTAATAAGAAGGTTTATGCCCTATTATAAAAAGTATATGCCAACTGTGATTTTGGATTTATTTTGCGCCTCGCTTACCACAATTTGCGAAATTGTGTTACCGCTTATTATGCGTAAAATTACAAATGCAGGTATGAATGGCTTGGCATCGCTCACTGTTGACTTTGTGATTAAAGTTGGAGTGGTTTACATAATACTGAGAATTATAGATGCTGCCGCATATTATTATATGGCTTACACAGGTCATGTTATGGGAACGAAAATCGAAACTGATATGAGGCGGGATGCATATGCACACCTGCATAAGCTATCAAATTCGTATTTTAATAATACCAAAGTCGGTCAGATTATGGGAAGAATTACCAATGACCTTTTTGATGTTACGGAATTTTCCCACCATTGTCCTGAAGAATTCTTCATTGCAGGAATAAAAGGTTTAGTTTCTTTTGTAATTCTTTTAAATATTAATGTTTGGCTAACTTTAATTATCTTTATAATTATTCCAATAATGATTGTTATTTGCAGAATGCTCAATAAAAGAATGCGCGAAACCTTCCGTAATCAGCGTAAAATGATTGGTGAGTTAAATGCCAGAATTGAGGATTCTTTACTTGGGCAAAAGGTTGTAAAAGCCTTTGCTAACGAAGAAGTTGAACAACAAAAATTTGAAAAGGATAACAAAGAATTTTTTGGTATAAAGAAGTTATCTTATAAGTATATGGGTGCATTTGCCACCACAACCCGTATGTTTGATGGTATAATGTATGCCGCAGTGGTTATTGCGGGTAGCCTTTTTATGATAAACGGTGATATCACACCAGGCGATCTTGTGGCGTATCTGCTTTATGTTACAACCTTTATTGCAACTGTCAGAAGAATTATTGAATTTTCTGAGCAATTCCAACGTGGTCTTACGGGCATTGAACGCTTTTTGCAGATTATGGATGGAGATATCGAAATATTCGATGAACCCGGTGCAATAGAGCTTAAGAATACAAAAGGTGACATTGAATTTAAAAATGTTTCATTTGAATATCCCGATGACCATAACAAGGTGTTCACAGGACTTGATTTAAAAATTAAAAGCGGTGAAAAAATCGCTTTTGTTGGCCCTTCGGGCGGTGGGAAAACCACTCTTTGCAATTTAATTCCTCGTTTTTATGATGTTACTGAAGGTGAAATTTTACTTGATGGTAAAAATATTAAGGAATACACCCTTAAATCCTTGAGAGATAATATAGGCATGGTTCAGCAGGATGTTTATTTGTTCTCGGGAACGGTTTATGATAATATTGCTTACGGCAAACCGGGAGCCACTATGGAGGAGGTAATTGAAGCCGCAAAGCAGGCGGGAGCAGATGAATTTGTAACAGAATTAAAGGACGGATACCACACCTATGTGGGTGAGCGCGGAGTTAAGCTTTCGGGCGGACAAAAGCAGAGAATAAGCATTGCCAGGGTTTTCCTTAAAAATCCGCCAATAATTATTCTTGATGAAGCCACAAGTGCGCTTGATAATGAAAGCGAATTTGCGGTTGCAAAGTCACTTGCAAAGCTATCAGAAGGCAGAACAACGGTTACAATAGCTCACCGCTTGTCCACTATCCGTAAGTCTGACCGTATTTTGGTTTTAACCGATGAGGGAATTATGGAGGAAGGCAGCCACGATGAACTTTTAGAGCAAAAGGGAATTTATTACAAGTTTTACCAAATGGCAAATGAACTAAGTTAAAATTCAAAGCAAGATTTACATTAAGGCAAATAAGAGAGTTTTGTCGGTGTTTTCGCTCATAAGAACGAGTAGTAAACCCAG
>JAFYLF010000054.1 GCA_017537195.1 Clostridia bacterium | reverse complement strand
GTGGAAACAAGCACGGTCCATAAAATAAATCCGGCAAGCAGAGATATTGAAATATAAAGGTTTTTTTGATTTGACTTTTTCATTTGCGTTCTCCTTGTGTTTTTTTCTTAACACATTCTAAAGAAAAACACAAAGGTCGGCAAGCAACGAGACGTCACATCTTTGACACTTTTGGTATCATTATTTTTTCATAAGAATTAAAACCTTTATTAATAAGAATATAAGCAAAAAGACTGCTGCATAAGGTTGGAGACTTATGATAAAAAGGATGGCTAAAAGAGTATTAATCAGTAAAGATATTTTACTTTTGGCAAACACCCACAATGCTTGCTTATAGTTTTGCAGAGCGAGGGTTAAAATTCCACATAATATAAGCGCAATTACGAAAGTATAATAGACTGTTTTTAGATATGGCGAAATTTCCGAGAGGGTCAAAAGTGAGGTTTCAGATATTATCCCGTTTGTTTTTTGAGCAAAAAAGGGCAAGAAGAAAAGAATAGCTGACGAAATATCAAGAAGGCCGAAAACAAGGTCCCGAAAACAGCTGGTTTTTTGCTTATTATCCTCTTCTGCTATTGTCAGCAACTGGTCACCTGACAGTAACTCGTCAACGGTTATTGAAAATAGTTTTGCTAGCTGCTTTAGAGAAGCTATATTTGGATAACCTCTGCCCGATTCCCATTTAGAAACCGCAGTTCGTGAAACATAAAGAGCCTCGGCTAGTTCTTCCTGTGTAAGTCCTTTTTGTCTTCTCAGTTCTTGCAGTTTTTTGTTAAATTCCATATTATCGCTCTTTCGTCAAAAAAGTATAACTTGTTTAACAAATTATACTTTAATATGGAGTAAAAATCAAGATTACATATGGTTGAGTTGTGCCTTTTTCTGTGATATAATACTAAAATGAAAGCGAGGGAATTTTATGATTAAGGTTATGTTTGTCTGCCACGGCAATATGCAAACTTGCTAATCTATGCCACCATATGCCACTCCTTGCAAAGATATTTTGCTAATTTACTACTTTTTTACTACTTTTGAAATTAACTAAAAAAGCCCTGAATATGACATAAAAGAGAAACTGCTCACACCGATTAAGTGTGAGCAGTTTTTATACTTTTATAACCCAAGTAATTCTTTCTTCTTTTTATCAAATTCCTCTTGAGTAATTATACCTGTATCAAGCAATTCTTTAAATTGTTTGATTTCTTCTATTGACGTATTTTTACTTGTTGAATTTATTTCCTTAACAGGAATGGGGGCTTCAGCCTGACTTTTATTTTCTATGACAACAACTTCTTTTCTTTTTTCGGTTTTATAAATTAAGTCATCTAACGATTTTTTGAGTTCACTTGCATTTTTAAGAAAAGCCAAGCTCATAGGTCTATTAGCATCAATAGTAATAACAGTAACCGTTTCTTTCACATGTGATACAGAGCTTATTTGATTGGTAGGTATAAAATTTTTATATCCATTTTTATGGTTAATTTGTGTAAGACCTTTATTTGTAATAATCCACGATACATTTTTATAACCCAGTGAGGTTACCCAATATATGAAATACACAATACCAACAAGTAATCCAGATGACCATAAAGCATTAAACATAAACAAGCCCATATCATCAGGAGACATTCCACCTAGAATTAAATAAAACAGAAAAAAACCAATGGCTATTCCTGCGCCTATCTTTATCATTTTGCTTTTATAACGTTCAAAAGATTCTTCGTTTTTGATAGATTCAATGATAACAGTTTCTTTTTCGAATTCATTAGACATAAAACCCCTCCTTATGTTCGTAACTATCATATCACAAATTGCATGAATTGTAAAGTCAATTTGGATGTGTTCTATATTGTTTTTGTAAAACAAAAGCAATATTAGGGGTGCAGGGGGGAAGCCCTTGCCACAACGAACAAAGCAAAGCTTTGTCTAGTGTGTTAGACTTTGCTTGTAGTGTTGACACACTTGCAAAGTTGACGAGTGCCGTATATACGCTTTCGGCAACGAGGAAAATTTGCGAGTGTCAACGAAACCGATAACCAACGGCACGGCAACTGTCGAGCGGTTGAATTATCGGTTGAGTGGCAAAACACGAAAAGCGAAAGTCTGACACACGCCCACGATTGCTCAAACAAGGAGATTCCTATGGCATATTGTATAATGAGAATAGAAAAGCGTAAACGTTCAGCCCTTTACGGCTTACAAATTGAAGCAAACCGAACTTCCGAAGATTTTAAGAAAGGGCGCGATTTTGCCGCTTCGGACATAAATTGGGATTTTACCGATTTTAACATTTTTTTAGTTAAAGCGGAAAATTGGGGCAAAGCCGTCACCAAAGCACTTGAAGAAGCACAAGTCCAAGAAAGAAAAAACAGCGTTGTTGTCCTTGAGGGCTTTTATGGTGCTTCGCCCGAGTGGTTTGCTGATAAGAGTTTGGAAGAAATCGTTTCATATTTCAAGGACTGTCTTGCATACCACGAAAAAACATACGGCAAGGTTATGAATGCGGTTATTCATTTTGATGAAAAAGTACCCCATTTAGCTTGTATCTCTCCCGCCGTAATACACGGCGATGACGGTCAAAACCGTTTATCTGCACGCGATATTATGGGCGGTCGTGCCGACTACCGCCGCCGACAAGACGAATTTTATGAACAAGTCGGCAAACCGCGAGGTATGGAACGCGGTGAAACACAAGACCCCGAAAATATTCGAGAGCATTTATCGGTGCAAGAATACAAGAAAAATACCAATTTATTAGAGATTGAAGGTCTCGAGCAACAAGCCGAGGTATTACGTAAAGAGTGCAAGAAACTCACTTTCAAAAACCAAAAACTGCAAGAAATGAACAATTTTCTTGCCGACCAAGTAGAGCAGCCGTTCATACAATATTGTATGTTTGAGTTTATCAAAAAAGCCAAAGTTCGTGGTGAAAACGGCGAGGTCAAGCACATTATAGACGGCTTTAACTCTTATATGGGTAGAAACTTTGAGCAGTTACGCGCTTCTTGGGAAGCACAGTTTGAAGCACAAGAACTTGGCGTTTTTGAGCAAGAGAACGAACCTTTGGAAAGAGAAATTGAATACGACTATGATCTTGATGACATAGAAAGAGGGTGAGGCTTCAAACCTCACCCTTTATGTTTTCTTACTATAATATTTATAGGAGAGCTTCGTCGGGTCACCGATCTCCTCAGCTCTCGGATAACTGTGTTTTGAAATCTTCACCCCTCACGCTGCGAGCTTGGACACCTTAACAGGCAACGGCTTTTTTGGGCAGACTTCTCCTGTAGCTTTTTGAAAAAGTCGCCCAAAATACGCGCAGAGAGGCTAAAGCGCCACGCCGCTTCGCTATTGTATCAACGAGGTATCCGTATTCATTAACTGTCCGACGTTCATTGAAAATTCAACAAACTACACTTTCTACACGCGCCAATCCACACATTTCAACGTGCGTAACCTTTCGGTTTATCTGTGTATTTCCTGCCACCTTCATACATAAAGTGGGTGGCCATGCCTCTCACCTGGGATAGCTTTAACCAATGTACCGATTTAATCGGGTTAGGCGTAACAAGGTCTTTCTTCCAGCTTTAACCTCTGACGTACATAAATGCGGACAGTTGGGCGCATTTACGCCGAGCACATTCTCTGAATCGGCTGTGCCAAACCGCGTTTTTATATTGGTGTCGTCATCCAATGGTAAATAATAACTTGATGTATGTGCTACTACTTACTTTCCTTTTTTAACTAAAGGCAGGTGCAATCGGTATTTTTGCGATTGCTCATATATTTAATATAGAACACAATTTTCCTCTATTTTTACCCCGCCCGAAAAAACCAAATCACCCTATAACAAATAACGGATGCTTAAAAAAGCACCCGTTGTTCTTTGAAAATTGAATATTTAGTTTCTTTACATTTTGGGCAAAAAATGGAACTTGGTTTATCTGTAAAAATAGAAAGGATGATAATTTATTGAATAATCTTGATGTTAGAATTTGCGAAAAATACTCTTTAACAGTACCCGAAGCGGCGGCCTATTTCGGCATAGGCGAAAAGACGTTGCGCGGTATGATTTCAAAATATAAAAATCTCGGTCTATTCCTTGAAATCGGTACAAAACATATGATAAAGCGTGAAATGTTTGCAAAATTTCTTGACAAGCAAATAGAAATTTAGAAATACATAGTGCAAAAAGCCCCGACTTGTGTTATACTACTTAATGTCATGTTCGGGGCTTTCTCAATGAAAGGAGAACGCCAAAATGAGCGAGAAAAGAAAAGATAATAAAAACAGAAATTTGGAAAAAGGAGAAAGCCAAAGACCCGACGGACGATATATGTATAAATACTTAGACGCCCTTAAAAAGCCCCATTGCATATATTCTTGGCGGCTCACCCCAAAGGATGAAGTTCCTGCAGGTAAAAAATACGACCTATCTTTACGCGAAAAAATACGCCAAATTCAAAAAGATTTAGATGACGGCATACAAACAGACGGCGGAAAGATGACGGTTTTGGAGTTAGTCAAGAAATATATTAAATCGCAATCAGGTCTTGTCAAACCAACCACCGAGGCAGGATATAAAACTGTCGTCAATATCCTATCCCAAAAGCCTTTTTCTCAATTGGCAATAAAGGATGTACGTTGCTCTATGGCAAGGATTTTCATAAAAGACTTGCAAAAAAAGGATAAGCGCAGTTACAGTTCCATTCACAGTATCCGAGGGGTTCTTCGCCCTGCCTTTGCTATGGCGGTTGAGGATGATTTAATTCGAAAAAATCCGTTTGATTTCAAATTAGCAAAAGTGCTTATCAACGACTCGATTACTCGGGAAGCTATCTCAAAAGCACAAATGCGAAAATTTCTCGAATTTGTCAAGGCAGACAAGCACTTCAGCAAATACTATGAGGGCATTTATATCCTATTCCACACAGGGTTGCGAATTTCGGAATTTGTTGGTTTAACTGTTAACGACTTGGATATGGAAAACAGAGTTATCAATGTCAACCACCAATTACAACGAAAAAGTGACGGAACAAAATACATAGAAAGCACCAAAACCAAATCAGGCACAAGAACATTGCCAATGGAAAATGATGTCTTCGAGTGTTTTCAAAGAATACTCGAAAACAGAAAACCGCCTGAGGTCGAGCCCATTATTGACGGATATTCGGGTTTCTTGTATTTTGACAAGGACGAACGCCCAATGGTTGCTATGCATTGGGAAAAGTATTTTCAACATATCGTCGAAAAGCATAATAAGATTTATAAGGAAGAACTTCCAAAAATCACACCGCACGTCTGCAGACATACCTACTGTACCAACAAGGCGATGAACGGAATGAGCCCAAAAACATTGCAATATTTAATGGGACATTCTGAAATAGGTGTTACAATGAACACCTATACTCATTTAGGTCTTGAAAATGCATGGGATGAATTGCAACGTATGGAATTGCAGTTATCACAAAAGGAACTTGGCATAAAGCTGATAAAAACAGCCTAAATTTTTCGGGTAGTAAAATTGAATATTTTTTCGATTTTACTACCTTTTTTACTACTTATGAAGAAAAAGATATGCCAAGTTATGCCGTCATATGCCAAACGGCAAAAAAGACGAAAATCACCTAAATTTTTGATTTTGGTAGTAAACACGGCATATTTTGGCATAAATTCGCATAGATTGGAGATTTTTTTAATGATAAAAATAATGTTTGTCTGCCACGGAAATATTTGCAGAAGTCCGATGGCGGAATTTATATTCAAAAGGCTTACTGCAAGTCAGGGGCTTGAAGATATGTTTTCGGTTGCATCTTCGGCGGTCAGTTTTGAGGAAATAGGCAATCCTGTTTATCCGCCTGCGAGGGAAAGGCTTTTAAAAGAGGGCATTTCGTGTGAGGGTAAGAGGGCAGAGCATTTTGAGGCGAGTGACTATTATGAAAATGATTATATTTGCGTGATGGACAATAGCAATATGCGAAATATTTTGCATATCACCAACGGAGAAAATGATGGCAGAATAAAGTTGCTTCTTGAATATGCAGGGGAAAACCGCTCGGTTTCTGACCCGTGG
>JAFYLF010000053.1 GCA_017537195.1 Clostridia bacterium | reverse complement strand
TCTACGGCAAGGGCGCCGGTAAAGAGGCAACTGCCAGCGCAGTTGTAGCCGATATTATGGACTGCATCAAACACCTTGATTCTCGCAAGTATCTTTCTTGGGAAGACGGAGATAATGATTATGTGGATTTATCTTACGACCCGAAAACACGACTTTTTGTTCTTATCAAGTCGGACAATTTCCAAAGCTTAAAATCGCAATTCAAAGAAATTTTTGCTAATAATGACAGCTTTGTTATGAATGAAGAAAAGGGCGAAATTGCCTTTATCACACAAGAGGATAAATTAAGCAAAATAACTGAAAAGCTAACCCTTTTCAAAGACTCAATTTCAGTTAAAACCCTTAAAACAATGCTCTAATCGGAGGTAATATAATGGCACTTATAGTTAAAAAATTCGGCGGTTCTTCAGTTGCCGATGCAAAAAAGGTTTTCAATGTTGCAAACCTTATAGTAGAAGACTACAAAAAAGGCAACGATGTTATTGTTGTAGTATCTGCTCAAGGCGACACTACTGATGACCTTATTGCAAAGGCTAAAGAAATCAACCCCAAAAACCCCTCAAAGCGTGAGATGGATATGCTTCTCTCAGCCGGTGAACAAATTTCAATTTCCTTGCTTGCAATGGCTATTGAAACAATGGGTTGCCCCGTGATTTCACTTCTCGGCTGGCAGGCAGGCTTTAATACCGACTCTCACCACACTATCGCCCGTATAAAAAACATTAACGGTGAAAGACTTAAAAGCGAAATTGAGAAGAAAAAAATCGTTATTGTTGCAGGTTTCCAAGGCCTTAATAAGTATGACGATGTAACCACTTTGGGCAGAGGCGGTTCTGATACAAGCGCTGTTGCTATTGCCGCCGCTTTAAAAGCAGACCTTTGCCAAATTTATACCGATGTTGACGGTGTTTACACCGCCGACCCCCGCAAAGTTTCAACCGCTCAAAAGATGGATGAAATTTGCTACGATGAAATGTTGGAACTTGCAACCTTGGGCGCCCAGGTTCTTAACAACCGCTCAGTTGAAATGGCTAAAAAATACAATGTCGAGCTTGAAGTTCGTTCAAGTCTTGAACCCCATAAATCAGGTACAATCGTAAAGGAGATAGTTAAAATGGAAAAAACTTTAATTAAAGGCGTTGCTAAAGACAATAATGTAGCAAGTATCTCAATAGTAGAGCTTCAGGATAAGCCGGGTATTGCTTTTAAAATCTTCAACAAATTGGCACAGGCTAAAATCAATGTTGATATTATTTTGCAGTCCATTGGCCGCAATAACACAAAAGATATCACCTTTACAGTATCTCAAGACAACCGCGAAGCCGCTGTTGCTGTTATCGAGAACTTAAAGGATAGCCTTGCTTTCAGGGAAGTAACATTTGACGAAAATGTATCAAAGGTATCTATCGTTGGTGCGGGCATGGAAAGTAACCCAGGTGTTGCCGCAAAGATGTTTGAGGCTTTATCTGATGCCGGCATCAATATCCGTATGATTTCCACAAGCGAAATTAAGGTTTCGGTTCTCATTGACGAAAAATTTGCAGATGCTGCAGTAATCGCAGTTCACGATAAATTTGTAAACTAATAAAAAGGAGATTATTTCCTTGGAAAAAGATGCTTTAACAGCCGGTGTTTCCGAAATTGGCGGTCTTTTTACAACCGCTGAAATACGCGTTTTGATTTGCTATATCTTCTCGACAATTGACCAAGAAATTCCGGGCAATTTACTCGCAAATACGCTTCATTATGAGGGTATTGCCAACTGCTTTGAAGTTAACGATTCTATTGACTTTCTTTGCAAAAACGGACAGTTAAAACTTACAAGCCGTGAAGATGACACATACATCATAACTGATACTGGAAAAAATGTTGCCGAAACACTTAAAACTTCTCTTTCGGTTGTCGTGAAAGAGCGAGCTTATAATGCCGCGCTAAAGATGTATTCACGCTTTAAAAACGCAAAGGAAACCGATATCAAAATTTCACGTGAGGATGATAAGACCTTTATCACCTGCTCTGCTTTTGATAATGATACACCTTTTATGAGCGTTAAATTGCTTGTGTCAGACGAAGAACAGGCCATTCATATTAAGGAAAAGTTTTTAAATAATCCTACCGAAATTTATTCAGCAATTATTGATTTACTTACAAAATAAAGCATAAAGACTGCGCCCGAAATTTTCGGGCGCAAATTTTAAAATAATGCTTGACTTTATATCGCGTTTTAGATATAATATTAAAGTCGCGTAAACGACTATGCTGCTATGGCTCAGGAGGTAGAGCGCATCCTTGGTAAGGATGAGGTCACCAGTTCGACTCTGGTTAGCAGCTCCAAAAATCCCGTTCACGAAAGTGGGCGGGATTTTACTTTTTACTTCTTACCTCTTCACTCTTACCTCAACCCAAAACTCCTCGGGATTTTTGGAAAGTAATAAGTAAGAAGTAAGAGGTAATAAGTGTTTTTGTAAGGCTTTGCCTTGCTTTTTTTCTCTTGTAGTGATATAATCAATTTAAACTATTTATGAAAGAGGTTATAAAAATGAATAAGGTGCTTTATTTTAAGTTAAAATTGAAGCAAGAGAATACTTGCAATGAAATTAACGCTTATTGTGAGCAAAATAATTGTGAGCCTATTAGTGTTGCTACTGATAAATTCGGCAATATAATTGTTGTTGTAAAATACAACGAAGATGCAAAATAGTATTTGCAATTCTTTATTTCACTATCTCTTGCACACCGCTTTTATACCATGATACTTAAATCTTTTAAAACATTAAACTTCCAGTAAAAAACGAGCCGAAAGGCTCGTTTTTTTATCCTATCTTAAGTTTAAGTCGCAGTTTATCGCTAATCATTGCAATAAACTCGCTATTGGTGGGCTTGCCGCGTTCATTCTGAATCGTATATCCAAAATAACTGTTAAGCACATCAATATCTCCCCTATCCCAAGCGACTTCAATAGCGTGACGGATTGCGCGTTCAACACGCGAGGGGGTGGTCCCGTATTTTTTAGCAACTGTCGGATACAGTAATTTTGTTACTGAATTTATAATATCAGTATTCTTTATGGAAAGAATTATTGCTTCGCGAAGATAATGATAACCTTTAATATGTGCGGGTACGCCGATTTGATGTATTATTTCTGTAATCATAAGTTCAAGGTCGGTATCTGTAACTACATTTTGAGCGACCTTCAAAGGTGAAGTTTCATTTCTCCAACCAGACATTTTAATAATGCGCTCTGCCATCATATTTATGTCAAAGGGCTTTATAAAATAATAAGTAGCGCCAGCCTCTAAAATTTCTTTTTCAAGACGGGGGTTTGCATAACTCGACAATGCCATTACAAGCGGTCTTTGTTTTTGCTCTATTTTATTTATTTCGTCAATAACACCCAAAATATCAATATTTGGCATAAAAACATCCGCTATCAATACATCAGGTTTTTCGGTTTTCACCTTTGAAATTGCCTTAAGTCCGTCTTTTTCGGTTAAAATTACCTGCATACCGTAACTTGTAAGTATTTTGGCACAATTCTTCGAAAACTCTGTTGAGTCATCAGCAATAACGATTTTTAGATTCTTTTCCATAACAATTCTCCTTAATTTGATTTGTTTTACATATAATACCATAAAAAGCATTATTTTGCAAGTGATTTAAATAAAAAAGTGTAATTTTAACAAAAGATTACCCATTATTTGTCATTTTTACGTTTTTCGTCAAAGCCACTTGACAAAATTCGACAGTCAAATTAAAATAATACCATACCTTAAAGGAGTTTTTTTATGGAAAATCAGTTTTCAAGAACAGAAGCTTTAATTGGCACAAAGAATTTAGAAAAATTAAAAAATTCGCATATCGCAGTTTTCGGAATAGGCGGTGTGGGCGGATATGTAACCGAAGCACTTGCCCGTTCGGGTGTGGGACGCCTTGATATTATCGATAATGACACTGTTTCGCTTTCTAATATTAACCGACAAATCATCGCTACACATTCAACTGTCGGCAGATATAAAACCGAAGTTATGAAAGAACGCATAATTGATATTAACCCTGATTGTGTTGTTAATACACATAATGTTTTCTACTTACCTGAAAATTCGGCGGATTTTGACCTTTCGCAATATGACTATATCGTTGACGCTGTTGATACAGTTACCGCTAAAATTGAACTTATAACCAAAGCACATAAGGCAGAAACGTCAATTATATCCTGTATGGGAACGGGCAATAAATTAGACCCCACAAAATTTGAAATTGCGGATGTTTATAAAACCAGCGTTTGTCCGCTTGCAAAGGTAATGCGCTATGAACTCAAAAAAAGAAATATTAAAAAATTAAAGGTTTTATATTCAAAGGAAGTACCCGTAAAAACCGATTCCCGCACACCATCAAGCATTGCCACCTGCCCCGCTGTTGCCGGACTTATTATAGCCAACGAAGTAATAACAGATATAATTAAAAGAGCAGAAACTTAAAGTTTCTGCTCTTTTTTTATACATTCACTATTTCTCTTTCCTCAACAGTTTTAGGAATCTGATATGTAGGAACTATTCGTTTAACAAGTCCTCTTATATCTGCCTTTTCGTCATACATAATCTCTCGCATTTCATTGAGAGTACCTAAAAGCTCATCTCTGTCAATATCAATCGGTCTGCCAATATGAATAAGTTCGTTTTCAGTTGCAGTAAGACCTTCTTCCGACATCAGCAACTCTTCGTACAGTTTTTCACCTGGGCGAAGGCCTGTAAACTCAATGCCTATATCCTTATAAGGTATAAAGCCCGAAAGTCTTATAAGATTTTCAGCAAGGCTCAAAATCTTGACGGGCTGTCCCATATCAAGAACGAAAATTTCGCCACCCTTTGCGTTAGCACCCGCCTGTAAAACAAGTGATACCGCTTCGGGTATTGTCATAAAGTAACGAATAATATTAGGGTCTGTAACAGTGAGCGGTCCGCCTTGTTCAAGTTGCTTCTTGAAAAGCGGAATAACACTTCCGTTAGAGCCTAAAACATTGCCAAAACGAACTGCAACGAACTCGGTTTTGGAAGTATCGTTAAAGGTTTGAACAATCATTTCACATATACGCTTGCTCGCACCCATAATGTTGGTCGGGTTAACCGCTTTATCGGTAGAAATTAAAACAAATCGCTTGACGCCGTATCTATCAGCACATTCGGCGGTTTTATAAGTACCAAATACATTATTTTTGATTGATTCATTAGGACTGTCTTCCATTAAAGGCACATGTTTATGAGCCGCCGCATGATATACAATCTGCGGTTTATAGGTGCGGAAAACATAATCAATTCGCTTGCTATCACGAACAGAACCGATTAAGGTCACTAAATCCAAGTTCGGATAACTATGCTTTAATTCGTTTTGAATTTCATAAGCATTATTTTCATAAATATCAAAAATAATCAACTGTTTTGGGTTATGAGAAGCAATCTGACGGCATAATTCACTACCGATTGTACCGCCGCCGCCTGTTACCAAAACAACCTGATTTTGAACATAATCCATAACCGAATCAAGATTAACCTTTATAGGCTCTCTGCCCAAAAGGTCTTCGATTTCAACCTTGCGAATAGCTGGTACAAACTCATTAACATTTTCAAGTTGATAAAGCTGAGGCAAAATCTTTAAATTGCATTTTGTTAAATGACAAATATTTAAAATTTCAGTTCTTCTTGCAATACTGCAAGTAGGTATAGCAAAAATTATTGTATCAATATCATATTTTTCGGCATTGTTAACTATTGTACCAACACTGCCGACGATATGAATACCACCTAAATATTGCCCTATTTTTGAAGGGTTGTCGTCAATTATACATTTAATTTTAACATTTCTGTAATTGTTGGATAATTCTTTAATTATAGCTTCACCCGCAGCGCCGGCGCCTATAATCATAACATTGCCTGTTATTTTAGACTTTGGCGTGTTTGAAGTTTTTTCAGCTAATTTTATTTCAAAACTTCTCACAACAAATCTTTGTGCCAATATTGCACATGCGGTTATAAAGTAATTTAAAAGATAAAGCGAGGTTTTTACATCTTCGCCAACAAATACACTTTTTTGAGCTATTGCTGTAACGCCTAACGGTATCAAACATCCGACGAAAATACGCAAAATTTCATTAAAACCCGAAAAACGCCAAAGAATATTATAAATCTTTACGATATAAAGACTTAAAACTGAGGTTATACACCAGGAAACTAAAATCAAAACTGATTTGTCGGGCCAAATAAAAGTGAAATTTTCGCCCGATAACCAAAAAGAAACTATAGTGGAGACAAATGCGATTATAAAGTCATAAATTACATAGGAAAACATATTTAAAACTCTATTGCTTTTCATAACTTCCTCCATTAAAGCAAGTTTATACCTTTTTTGTTACATTTTTGAATTTCTTTTTCAGGCCAAATTGAAACCTGAACTTCGCCAACATGTGCTTTATGTAAAAGATACATACAAAGTCTTGACTGACCGATACCGCCGCCAACAGTCAGCGGTAATGCGCCCGACAAAAGCATTTGATGAAATTCATACTTAACTCTTTCTTCTTTATTTTCAGCCTTTAACTGTTTTAAAAGGCTTTCACGGTCAACACGAATTCCCATTGAAGAAATTTCAAACGGGATATCAAGCACTTTGTTGTAAAGAATTATATCACCATTTAATTCCCAATCATCATAATCGGGGGCTCTGCCGTCGTGCTTATTTCCGCTTTTAAGCCTTCCGCCGATTTTCATAATAAAGACTGCGCCGTATTCCTTTGCGGCTTCATATTCACGCTGTTTACCAGTTAAATCGGGATATTTATCCTCAAGCTCTTGAGTGGTTACAAAAGAAATCTGCTGTGGCAAATAGCTCTCAAGACAAGGGTATTTTTCTTCAACTGCCTTTGCAGTGCGAAGAAGTGCACCGTAGATACTCCTTACAGTTGCTTTTAAATATTCTTCAGTTCGGTCTTCGGCTGTTATAATCTTTTCCCAATCCCATTGGTCAACATAGATAGAATGAATATTATCGCACTCTTCGTCACGTCTTATCGCATTCATATCGGTATAAAGACCTGTATGCATTGGAAAACCGTATTTTAAAAGCGCCATTCGTTTCCATTTTGCAAGGCTGTGAACAACCTCGGCAATCTCGCCCGTTTCCAAAATATCAAACGAAACAGGACGCTCAACGCCGTTAAGGTCATCATTTAGTCCGCTGCCCTGTTTTACGAACAACGGGGCAGACACACGTGACAGGTCAAGACTGTCGCAAAGCTCTTTTGCGAATTTTTCTTTTACAAGCGCTATTGCATTTTGGGTATCGAACTCGTTAAGTTTTGATACATACTTTTCCATCAAAAAACACCTTTAAGAAATATTTCCAACAGTTCTCGGATAAAGAATAACATCACGGATATTCTGAACACCGGTAACATACATAATTATGCGTTCAAGTCCCAAGCCAAAACCACTATGAGGCACCGAACCGAAACGGCGAAGAGCGATATAATGCTCATAATCTTCCAAATTCATACCACGCTTTTGCATAGCATCGAGCAATTTATCAAGGTCTGCCTCACGCTCACTGCAACCGATAATCTCGCCAACACCAGGTACTAAAAGGTCGGTAGCGGCAACAGTTTTGCCGTCAGCATTTTGTTTCATATAGAAAGACTTGATTTCCTTTGGATAATCTGTTAAGAATACAGGGCGCTTACAAACCTCTTCAGATATATATCTTTCGGGTTCAGTTTGCAAATCGCAACCCCATTCTACAGGGTATTGGAACTCTTTGCCCGAATTCTTTAAAACTTCGATAGCCTCGGTATAGGTCATTACAGCAAAATCATTTGCTACAACACCTTTTAGCTTTTCAATAAGGCCTTTTTCAAATAAGCGGTCAAAAAATTCAAGTTCGCTTGGGCATTTTTCCAAAACTGAATTGATAATGTGCTTGATTAAATCTTCTGCAATCTCGATAATATCAGGAAGCTCTGCAAAAGCCACTTCGGGCTCAACATGCCAAAATTCCGCAACGTGACGGGGCGTATTACTCTTTTCCGCACGGAAAGACGGACCAAAGGTGTAAATTTTACCAAGAGCCATAGCTGCAACTTCGCCCTCTAACTGACCTGAAACGCTAAGTGCGGCGCGACGGCCGAAGAAATCATCAGCATTGTAGTCTTCTTCGGTTTTATAATCGTTGCTATAACCGATAGTTGTAACCTTGAACATTTCCCCTGCGCCTTCGCAGTCACTTGCTGTGATAAGCGGGGTGTGAATATAGGTAAAACGGCGGTCTTGGAAAAATTCGTGAATACAAGCGGAGACTACCGAGCGTACACGAAGCACCGCATTAAAAGTATTAGTTCTAACACGAAGATGCGGAATTGTACGCAAGTATTCGAGGGTATGGCGTTTCTTTTGAAGCGGGTATTCAGGCGGACAAGCACCCAAAACCTCAATACTTTCGGCGTTGATTTCTACCGAATCGACTGCAACTGCCGAAGGCACTAATGTGCCCTCTACCTTAAGTGAAGTGCCAAGCTTCATAAATTCTGAAATATCACTCATTACCGCCTTATCTATTACTATTTGCAAATGCTTTAATGTAGTACCGTCATTTAGCTCGATAAAAGCCATATTTTTGGAATCTCGTGAGGTTCTAACCCAACCGCAAACTGTAACCTTTGTATTAAGATATTCCTTTTGTTCAAAAATTTTGTAGATGTCGATATGCTTCATAATATCCTCCAAAAATAAAAATAGCGCCCATTAGTCCTATAATATTAGGACGAATAGACGCATTATCCGCGGTGCCACCTAATTTACCTTTTAAAAAGGTCACTTTCAACCTGACAGTTGTTTTGATTTAACGCATCAAGTACGGCGCCCCTACTAAGTAAAACCTTTGGGTTTGCAGCTCCGAAGTGTTATTCATATTACCGTGTTACCGCATTTCCACCCGCAGCGGCTCTCTAAAAACCTTAAATAATACTACTTCTCTTCATTATAGCCTTTATCAAAATTATTTTACCACTAAAACACCAAATTGTCAACTGTTAAGAAATGGCATTCTCAATTATCTCACGCAAAGCCTCCGCTCCCGAATTATTTTGTATGGAAAACGGGATAATATTCGTGTTATCGCCGAACTCACCTAACTCTTCTTTGATTAAAGCCAGTCGCTTTTCGATTTCGGTTTTGTTAAGTTTATCAGCCTTAGTGAGAACCACAGTAAAGGGTATTCCCATCTGACTTAAAAAGTCAA
The DNA here is from genome assembly GCA_017537195.1 of Clostridia bacterium. Classification (GTDB taxonomy): domain Bacteria; phylum Bacillota; class Clostridia; order Oscillospirales; family Acutalibacteraceae; genus UBA737. The sequence goes on along the minus strand of JAFYLF010000053.1, from coordinate 15,729 downwards.
GCATTGAAAGGTCAAAATCGGTTGCGGGATGGCGCATATCTATTAGCTGAAACGCCATTCTAATATCTCTATCTGACTTAAAATACCCCTCCATAAGCTCACTCCAGCGTTCTCTTTCGCTGAAATTAACCTTTGCATAGCCATATCCCGGTAAATCTACAAGGCGGATATTATCCACCTTATAGAAATTTATTGTAACCGTTTTTCCTGGTTTTGAGCTAACACGGGCTATCGATTCGCGGTTTAAAATCTTATTTATAAGTGAAGATTTGCCGACATTTGACCTTCCGCAAAAGCAAACCTCGGGAAGATTTGATTCTTCAAGCTGTGCAAATGTACCGAAAGCCTTTTCAAACTGAGCATTATTGAAATTCATATATACTTCCCCTATTGGCTTACTGTGTTGTGCGAAACCGTACTTATATCTTCAAAAATGTGTTGCTTTAAAGTTTCGTTTTTTTCTTCCGCAAATGCGTAATTCAAAATTTCTTCTGCATAGGAAACAGGAATAAAGCGTACATTCTCTTTAACCACACTGTCAATCTCTTCTAAATCGGCAAGGTTTTCTTTTGGAATAAAGACAGTTTTTACTCCTCCTCGGTATGCCGCCATCGACTTTTCACGAAGTCCACCAATTTTAAGCACACGGCCCCGCAATGTCACTTCACCCGTCATAGCGATATCACGTCTGATTTTCTTTCCTGTAAGAGCCGAAACCAAGGCAGTAACCATTGTAACGCCTGCCGATGGACCGTCTTTAGGAACGGCGGCTTCGGTAGCGTGAATATGAATATCCTTATTCTTATAGAACATAGCATCGATACCGTATTTTTCGGCATTACTACGAACAAAACTTACCGCTGTCATAGCAGATTCTTTCATAACATCGCCCAAAGAGCCTGTAAGCTCAACCTTGCCTGTGCCGTCCATTACTGATACTTCAAGTTGCATAATCTCTCCGCCGACACTCGTCCAAGCGAGTCCGTTAATAATGCCGACAGTATCTTCCGCCAAAATTACTTCCGGATTATATTTATGGCGACCGAGCATATCCAAAACTGTCTTTTCGGTTATGGTAACTCGCTTTTTTTCACCACTTGCAATTAACTTTGCACTCTTACGGCAAAGAGAAGCTATATTACGTTCAAGTTTACGGACACCCGCTTCTCTTGTGTAAAAATCTATAAGCGAATATAAAGCATCGTCCCCGAATTTTACCTGACTTTTTGCAAGCCCGTGACGATTGATTTGCTTTGAAACTAAATGCCTTTTCGCAATTTGAAACTTCTCTTCCCTTGTGTAGCTTGAAACTTCAATAACTTCCATTCTATCAAGTAAAGGCGCAGGAATTGTATCAAGTGAATTGGCTGTCGCTAAAAATACGACCTTGCTTAAATCATAAGGGATTTCTACAAAATGGTCAACAAAGGTGTTGTTTTGCTCGGGGTCTAATACTTCGAGCAAAGCAGATGCAGGGTCCCCCTTATAATCTTTGCCTAATTTATCCACTTCGTCAAGCAATATAACGGGATTACCGCTACCAGCCGATTTTAATGCTGTAATAATTTTACCAGGCATTGCGCCAATGTATGTCTTACGGTGACCGCGAATTTCAGATTCATCGTGAACACCGCCCAAAGCCACACGAGAAAACTTTCTGCCCATACATTCAGCCACCGTTTTACCGATAGAGGTTTTACCGACACCTGGAGGGCCTACAAGACAAATTATCTGCCCCTTAATATCGGGTGACAACGCATAAACCGACAAAAGCTCCAAAATGCGTTCCTTTACCTTTTCAAGCCCGAAAATATCACGATTCAGTATTTTTTCAGCCTTTAAAACATCGGTTGAAGTTTTAGTGAAAGCGTTCCACGGAAGTTCAATACAGGTATCGAGATAATTTCGCTCAACTGTTCCCTCGTGAGAGCCTTGTGGCATTTTTGCCAATTTATTAACATGGCTATGTAACTGCTCTTTGACCGATTTATCTGCCGAAAGAGATTCTATCTTTGTGTGATATGAGTCAATTTCGTCGGCAGTTTCATCACCGTAAAGTTCGGATGAAATCACCTTTAACTGCTCACGAAGATAGTATTCTTTTTGATTTTCGTCTATAGAAAAGCGTGTTTTTTCGGCAATGCGTTTATCAATTTGGTTGATTTCGTGTTCTTTTTCGATTAACTCAATAAGAATTTTAGCACGTTTTACGGGTGATAATTGCTCTAAAACATACTGCTTATCATCATAAGGCGCATTGATATTAAAGGCTATAAAGTCACACAAAAAGCTTAAATCTTTGCTGTTTTCAACCGTCATAGCAATATCAGGCGAAGGGTTTGGCATAAGCGACATATACTTTGCAAACTGTGTTTTCACACGGCGTAGCAAGGTTTCCTTATAAATTTCACGGTTGTTTATAAGTTTTTCTTCGCATTTTGAAACCTTTGCGGTATAAAAATCAGGCAAAGCATAAAAATCACTATGGGTTGCACGGTAGATACCCTGCACCAAAACCTTGGTAAGATTATCACTTACACGCAAAACCTGTTTAATTTTTGCTACACAGCCTGTTTTATATAAATCTTGTGCTTCGGGGTCATCAATATAACAGTCCTTTTGTGTTACGAGATAAATAAGCTGATTTTTCTCCATAGCATATTTAAGGGCATTTATTGATTTTTTTCTGCCGACATCAAACGATGCGACAGTATTCGGGAAAACAACCACCCCACGAAGTGCCAAAACGGGCATTTGGGTAGCTGTAACATCTATTACGGGCATAACTTCTCCTTAATTTTTCCAGTTGCTATTATAAATCGCAGTGGCAAAAAGTTCATTTTCTTGGAAGACAAAAACTATTGTTGCATTCTCGAACTCTGCCTTTAAAATAGTGCCGTCAAGCACGTAACTTGCAAAAAATGCGTTTTCTTCGGTCAACGGCTCTTCGGTAAGTTTTGTATCCCCTAAAGCATTTTTTACTTCAAGAATAACTGTGCCTAAAGGGAAACCAAAGGCAGAATCGTAATTGACGATATACGAAATTCCTTTATCCTCGTTTGCTTTATTGAAGTAATAGCAAATGTTACCATTATCCAATAAAACATTCTTTTCGCCTTGCACAATCTCAAATAAGAATTCCTGCTCGTCGTGGTCGTGGTTATGATTGGGGTCTTCTTCGTGCTCGGATTCTGCTTGTTCCTTAAGTTTATTCAGACCATCGATAACTGTATCAGGATCTTCGCCCAAAGTATATTTTGCCTCGGGCATTTGTCCTAATTTAGCATAATACTCCAAATCTACCTTGTTTTTATTTTTGTCACCGTCTTTTGAACAAGCGCAAAAACTGAACATTAAACCAATTACCAATAAAATTGAAATGACTTTTTTCATTTTATTTTTCCTTTGAATTATTTTTGTTAAGTTTTGTAAGCATTTGATGGCGTAAATTCCACAAATCTTCAGATAAATCTACATAGTAGGTATGCGGATTTTCGAAACGCTTAACCTCATCCCACATTGAATCAACCTGCACTTCTCTATAATCCGAAATTTCCTGAACAGATGGGTTATTGTAAACAAGCTTACCCTTTTCGAACACCTTAACCTGAAGCTTTTTAGCCACAAAGTTTGTTACAACCTTGCGCTTCCAGGTATGAACCGGGTCGAAAATTTCATAAGGTTCGCTATCATCTATTTTTTCGTGTCCCAAAGTGATAACATCGGCGATAGCCTTACCTGTTTCCCTATCATAAAGGCGCCACGGGATTTTTACGCCAGGCAAAGTGATTTTTGCGGTGTTTTCGCTAATCTTGATTTTAGGTGTAATTTCGCCGTTCTTTTCAACCGCCGAAAGCTTATATACACCGCCGAAAACGGCTTCGCTACGGGCAGTTATAAGTCGCTCACCCACACCATAGGTATCAACCTTAGCGCCTTGCAAAATCATATCACGGATAAGATATTCGTCCAACGAGTTAGAAATGCAAATCTTACAGTCAGGGTATCCCGCTTCGTCAAGCATTTTACGTGCTTTTTTGGTAAGATATGTGATATCACCGCTATCGATTCGAATACCAAGTGGACGCTTACCTAAAGGCTTTAAAACTTCGTCAAAAACCTTAATTGCATTAGGAATACCCGATTTTAAAACATTATAGGTATCCACAAGTAAAAGACAACTATCGGGGTATTTTTCGGCATAGGTTTTAAATGCGGTATATTCGTCAGAGAATAGCTGAACCCAACTGTGAGCCATTGTACCGCTTGCCTTTACGCCGAAGTCTTTTGCGGTGATAACACAAGAAGTTCCTGTGCATCCGCCGATAATAGCCGCACGGGCGCCATAATATGCCGCACCGTTACCGTGTGCACGACGGGCGCCGAATTCCATAACAGGTCTGCCCTCGGCAGCGCGAACAATACGGTTAGCCTTGGTTGCAATAAGCGACTGATGGTTAATAGTAAGCAAAACCATTGTTTCAAGCATTAGAGCCTGCATAGCATTACCGCGGACTGTAACAATAGGCTCTTGTGGGAAAATTATGGTTCCCTCGGGCACTGCCCAAACATCACAGTCAAACTTAAAGTCTTTCAAATAATCAATGAACTCATCCGCAAAAAGATTAAGACTTCTTAAATAATCAATATCATCATCATCAAAATGTAAATCCTGCATATATTCGATAAGCTGTTCAAGACCTGCCATAATAGCAAAACCGCCATTATCGGGTACTCTGCGGAAGAACATATCAAAATAGGTTATATGGTCCTTCATATCGCTTGTAAAAACACCGTTAGCCATCGTAAGCTCATAAAGGTCCATAAGCATTGTAAGGTTCATTTTGCTGTTTTTCATTTTTATCACCTTTTACATCTTTTCGGGAGCTTCAATTTTAAGAAGTGTTAAAACATTTTTAATTACTGTTGCGGACGCTTTGCACAACGAAATTCTTGCCTGCATTAATTCTTCGTCTATGCCTTTAACTCTGCAAGCGGCATAGAACTTGTGGAATTTAGTAGCAAGTTCTTGCACATAATGTGTGATTTTTGCGGGGTCGTAGACTCTCGCTGAAGCCACAATCTCGTCAGTGAGAGCGGCAATGTGAAGAATCAATTCTTTTTCTTCAGGTTCTTTTAAAAGTGCCAACTTATTTGCATCAGCTTCCTGACTTACAATACCTTCTGCTTCGAGGTTTCTGAGAATACTGCAAATACGGGCATACGCATACTGAACATAATAAACAGGGTTGCTATTTGACTCGTTAACCGCCAAATCCAAATCGAAATCAAAGTGGCTGTTGGGCTCACGAAGGTTGAAGAAAAATCTTGCGGCGTCAATCGGTACTTCGTCAAGAAGTGTTACCAATGTAATTGCTTTACCTGAACGCTTGGAAGCCTTGATAACCTCGCCATCACGAACAAGACGAACCATTTGCATAAGCACAACATCAAGTCTTGAGGCATCAACACCCAAAGCTGTTAAAGCGGCTTTAAGGCGTGGAACATAACCGTGGTGGTCAGCACCCAAAATATCGATAGCCTTATCGAACTTACGGGTTACAAGTTTATTGTAGTGGTAAGCAATATCGGGCACAACATAAGTGGGAACTCCATTTGCACGAACAAGAACAAAGTCCTTATCACAGCCAAAATCAGTAGCCTTAAACCACAAAGCATCTTCCATAGTATAGGTGTAACCGCTCTCTTTCAAGAGTTCAATAATTCTCTTTGCCTCGCCGTTGTTGTGAAGAGTACTCTCTTTAAACCAAGTATCATATTTAATACGGTATTTGAGAAGGTCGTTTTGAAGACCCTCGATATTTTGAGGAAGCGCAAATTCTACAAGCGCTTTTCTTCTCTCTTCTTCTGTTTTTTCCACGAAACTGTCACCGTAAATTTCCGAAAAAGCCTTGGCGTGATTAATAATATCCTCGCCGTGATAAGAATCTTCGGGCATTTCAATTCCGTCTTTATAAAGTTGTAAATATCTTAAATCAAGAGATAGACCAAACTTATTGATTTGGTTGCCCGCATCATTTATATAAAATTCTCTTTCGGTGTAATATCCCGCTGCCGACATTACTGCCGCCAAGCAGTCACCCAAAGCGCCGCCACGAGCATTACCGATATGCATAGGACCTGTGGGGTTTGCTGATACAAACTCAACAAGTACTCGCTCACCCTTGCCGAAATCACTCTTACCGTAATCTTCGCCTTTTTGCTCAACATCCAAAATAATATCAGTATAATACTTTTGAGAAAGAAACAGGTTTATAAATCCCGGTCCTGCTATTTCAGCCTTTTCGATATAACTATCCTCAAATGTAGCATGAGAAATAATTGCCTCGGCAATCATACGGGGCGCACACTTGAAAAGACGAGACCATACCATTGCGGCATTTACCGCATAGTCACCATGGGAACGGTTACTGGGAACTTCGATTGTAAAAGCTGAAAGCTCTGCAGTTTGTAAGCTACCGTCAGCCATTGCCTTTTCGGTGGCAGTTATAATTATATTTTTAATTTCTTCCTTTGCTTTGTTTACTACTACTGACATATTAGTTTACCTCTTTAATGGAAATATTTACACTGTTGCGGCTTAAAAGTTGCAAATTTGTGTCTATTGTGTAATTCATACTGATTTTTCCGCCAATATCGGTTAAATCAGTCTTAACCTTTTCACCGAAAATTCCGAGTGAAAGTTCACCCATTGGCGTTGCGTAGAAACAGTTGTTTCGCACACCCTTTTCAATTACCATACGGCTGTTATATGCACCGTTTCGTTGCATAACAACCGAGTTGTCGGGTTTTATAAAAACGGTTGTTTTAATTTCACCCTCAACTTCGAGCAGTTGGCTTTCTTCGTAGGAAATAAAATAACTTCCGTCCCTAAAGCCAAACTTTCCGTCGGTTGTAAACTCAATCAAATCGGTGTTTCCGTCAACCGTTTGCTCGGTTTTAATATCTATTATAACATCCTTTATCATAAGTTGTTTATGTCCACCTTCTGAACCTTATTTTCATCAATCTCACATTCAAGCAAAACACTTGCCTGTTCTTTAAAGAAATCAGGCTTATCGCTTACAAAAAACTCAGCTTCCCCGCCGTTTTGATTATCAAGTGAGTTATCTTTCAAATACTTTGCCACCGCTTTAGCGACTTCGGTACCTGCATTTATAAGCACAACACCATCGCCTAAAACTTTCTTTATAGCCTCGCTCAAAACGGGATAATGTGTGCAACCCAAAATCAAGGTGTCGGCGCCAAATTCTATTATCGGCTGTAGATATCGCTTTACAGTTTCGAGCACAATTATATCGTCGCCCTTGTACCAGCCCTCTTCAACAAGTGGTACAAACAAAGGACAAGCAACGGTTATAACCTCTGCGTTGGGGTTGATTTTTAAAATTTCTGCCTTGTGCTGACCGCTTTTTACAGTAGCGTTAGTGCCGATAACCGCAATTTTACCGTTTTTGCTTTCATTAACTGCTTGTCGTGATGCGTGGGACACTACCTCAAAAAAAGGAACAGGAAGTTCTTTTGCGGTATCCCCCGCTACCGATGACACTGTACCGCAAGCGGCAATAATGAGTTTTACATCTTGGCTTAACAAAAATTTTTCATCTTGTCTTGCGTATTTTTTAATGGTTTCAACACTGCGTGTACCGTATGGCACACGGCCGGTATCACCAAAATATATTATATCTTCAAAGGGAAGCTCTTTTATAATTTCCTTTACGACTGTGAGTCCGCCAAGTCCTGAATCAAAAACACCGATTGGACGCTTATCAGCCATGAAATCAACTCCTTAAAAGATTATTCAATATATATTACCATATTTTCGCAAATTTTTCAACCGCTAAATGTACTTTTTAAAGGCAAAATCGCATTTTTAAAGCAAATTTTGTCAAATTAAGTCTTTAATTTTTAAATATAATATGTTATACTTCATTTGGAGATGATTTTATGAAAAAAACTGCTATTATTACAGGTTCTTCAAAAGGCATCGGCGCCGCAACGGCAATACTCTTTGCGCAAAAGGGATACAATGTGGTTATTAACTATAACGATTCTTATGAATCGGCAACCTTACTTGCACGTTCCCTCTCACAAAACGGCTTTTCAGTAACAACCCAAAAGGCTAATGTTGCAAACCGCTTGGAAGCTGAACTTCTTATAAAAGAAACTCTTTATAAGTTTGGCAGAATTGATGTGCTTGTCAACAATGCAGGTGTAGCATTCGAGGGGCTTATCACCCACACTGACGAGGTTGATTACGACAGAATTATGGATATAAACCTAAAAGGTACTTTTAACTGCTGTAAGGCCGCCGCACAGGTTATGGTAAATCAGCAATCAGGCAAAATAATAAATATTTCTTCCATGTGGGGTGAAACCGGTGCTTCGTGCGAAGTGGCATATTCCGCTTCAAAGGCGGGTGTTATCGGTCTTACAAAGGCACTCGCTAAAGAATTAGCGCCAAGCGGAATTACAGTAAACGCTGTAACCCCCGGAATTATCGAAACTTCAATGAACTCAAATCTTTCGGTTGAAGAACTTACCGAATTTGTTGAATCTATACCTTTAGGTCGTATGGGTACCGCCGACGAAATCGCACAAGCGGTGTATTTCCTTGCCAGCGACAATTCCGACTACATAACCGGTCAAGTTTTAGGTGTAAACGGCGGTTATGTAATCTAATAAAAAATTCCCGACTATGAAGTCGGGAATTTTTTTATACTTTTGTTTTTAAATACTTTAAAAGTTCACTAACGGGAAGTATTACAACCGCCAGAACCAATGCTATAAAGAACTGCCCAATATTAAGTATTGTAAATCCGAAAGTAAAACCTATAGGTGTAAATACGAGGAAGATTACAATAAAAATACACGCAAATACAGACTTATTCATAAAGGAATTTGAAAGAATTTCTTTATTGAACACAGTACCTTCAAACTTGTTATTATAGCAATGAATTCCCTGTGCAATACCAAGAGTAGCAAATGCCATTGTCATACCGACATTATAAGAATATATATTTCCAATACTAAACGAAACGATGGTTACCACTGCAATAAACAAACTCTGGATTAAAAGCGAAGCCAGTGATTTGGCATCGATAATTTTCCGAATTTTCTTAAATGCTCTTTTTTGCATAACCAAATTTTCCGCATTTTCCATACTAAATGAAATCGCAGGAGCACAATCGGTTAGAAGATTTATAAGCAACAACTGTACGGGTAACAAAATCGGTAATTTAAAGATACAAGCGCCCAAGAACATTAAAATAAGTTCGGCAAAATTACAACTGCTCAGATAATAAACTGCCTTTTTAATATTTCCAAAAAATCCTCGGCTTTCCTTAATAGCGGTAACAATAGAGCCGAAATTGTTTTTAAGAATTATAATATCAGCGTTACCTTTTGCAACATCGGTGCCGTATTTACCAATGGCACAGCCGACATCTGCCAAAGCCAGACTTTCAGCGTCATTAAGGCTATCGCCCGTTACAGTGACGATTGCTTTTTTAGACTGCCATGCTTTTACAATTCGCAATTTATCATCAGGTGAAATACGGGCAAAAACACGGTATTTTTCAATGTTTTCTGCCAGTTCTTCGTCGGTCATAGTTTGGAGTTCGGCGCCTGTAATAGCTTCGGAATCATCTGATAAAATACCCATTTCAGCCGCAACCGCTTTTGCAGTATTAAGAGCGTCACCCGTTACCATTATAACCTTTATATTTGCTTTATCGCACAGCTTTATTTCTTCAACAGCACTTTTACGGATTTGTTCTTTAAGCGCTAAAATACCTACAAATGAAAGATTTTGTTCGATTTCGTCCGCTTGTGGATTTGCGGGAATTTCGCCCAAAGGTTTCATAGCAATACAAACATTTCTATATGCTTCGTTTGCCAATTCCTCGTTAACCTTTAAAACCTCTTGTAAGTCACAATTTATACATTTTGGTAAAATCATTTCAGGCGCACCCTTGACAATAGCAAACGGGCGCTCGTTTATCATTGTGATAACCGTCATCGATTTTCTTGCCGAATCAAACGGAATCTGATTGATTTTAGGCATCAAATTAACAAGGTCGCTTTCGGTCATAGAATTAAGTTTAAGACAAGCTTTTTTAATTGCTGTTTCAGTCGAGTCGTTTTGAAGCGTCGAGCATACAGCGCCTAAACGAAGCAAGATTGAAGCGCTTTCTGTGAGGGTATCCTCTTCTAAATCTACCAATTCCTTACCGTCAAAAACCTTTGTGAGAATCATATCCTTATGGGTTAAGATTCCTGTTTTATCGGCAATTATTACGTTAGTTTTGCCAATGGTTTCAAATGCATTATTATCTTTAATTATAATTTTTTCCTTTAGAATGCGGCCTAAACCGATTGCAATAACAATTGTTGCAATAGCAGGTAAACCCTTCGGTATAGATGCCGCTGCTAATGCCAAGGCATTAAGAACTGCGCCCAGTGTAATTACTGCAAAAGGTTCTTGCGAAGAAAAATTACCTATAAGACTAATAAGAAATACTAATGTGCAGATAACCAAAACCGATACATTAACAAATTTGCCGATAACATCAAGCTCGGATTCAATCGGAAGCTGTTTTTTGCCGGTTTGCTCACTTATTGCTGTTGTTTTTCCGTTCTCAGTTTCAAATCCTGTTGCCACAACCACAGCTTTAGCACTTCCGTGAACAACTGTACTGCCCGAAAACACCATATTTATACGGTTTTCGAAAGAAATAATATCTTCTAAAACGGCGTTGGCATCCTTTTCTACAGGTACTTCTTCACCCGTTAAAGCCGCTTCGTTGCAACGAAGCTCTATTGACTCAATAAGTCTTGCATCAGCTGAAATATAATCTCCCTCATTCAAGAGAATAATATCGCCCTTAACCAGCTTGTCCGCAGTAATGACCTTTTCTATACCCTCACGTAACACCTTAACTGTGGGGTGTGTTTGACTTTTAATATCATCAAGGGTATTTTCACAGCTATACAAATGGAATGCGCTTATAAGTGCATTAGCAACCACAATTCCAATAAGCAATAAAGGCATATATGCCTGCGGTCTATTGTAGACAATAGATACAATAAAAGAAATTAAACTTACAATAATAAGAGCAATGACTGTTTTGCTTTTAAATTGCAACAAAAACCTTTTGAGCAATGACATCTTGTCACTGTAATTCACCTGGTTGCTACCAAATTCTTCTAGTCGTTGGTGGGCTACGCCGTTAGCAAGACCTGTATTGCTATCGACTGAAAGTTCTTCTAATACTTCATAAAGCCCTGCGCTATGCCAAATCATGCTAACACCCTCTTATAATAGTCTTTCATTTGCTTTGCATCTTCAGCCTGTGTTCCTGCCGATTCGCAAATAAAGGTTGGAGAACAACCGTATTTAACAGTAAGGTCCATTACCGGCTCAAAATCGGGACCGAAAACCTTATCTTCAAATGTCAAATGCCGCTTTTCGCCGCCATCAGTATATTCTATTTTAGAAAAATGAGAATGGAAGTTTTTAAGCCTGTCTTCACCGAGCGCATCACGTACAGCAACAAATATTTGCTCAAAATCCGATTTAGTTTTTAAAATCCCAAGGTCACGAGCATTAAGGTGACCAAAATCAATACAAGGAATAAGCCTTTCGTCAAGTTTGCAAAGCTCTAAAACCTCTTGTAATGTTCCTAACTGATTAACCTTGCCCATAGTTTCTGGGCAAATATGAATATGCGAAAGCCCTTCACGGTCCAATGCTTCTAAAGCTAAACGCATTGTATCTTTAGCGAGTACCAGCGCTTCTTCACGTGAAATTTTACCGCAAGAACCTGTATGAACAATTATTCTGTCTCCTCCCATAGCGTTAACTGCACGGGCGGAAGCTAAAATATAATTCACCGAATTAAGACGCTTTTCTTCCTCCACAGAAGACATAGAAATATAATAAGGCGCATGAAGAGAAAGGGTTATCCCTTTTTCTTTTGCTAATTCGCCCAACTGTTTTGCTTTATCTAGACCGATATTCACACCGCGTCCGCATTGATATTCAAAACAGTCAAGTCCCATTTTAACAACATATTCAGGCACTTGAAGACTGTGCTTATAGCCCATTTCCTTAAAGCTGTCGCTAGTACCCGCAGGACCGAATTTTGCTGCCATACTACACCTCCGTATTGGTGATTTTAAGCCATTTTATAAGCTTTGCCTCTACCTTTCGTTTCATACGAAAACGTAAAGAAATTTCGGGTTCTATAAGAGTTAGTAAAATTGTCTTAACCCCAACTAAATTACCGCCCAAAACATCAGTGAAAATCTGGTCACCAACAATAGCGGTTTCTTTACGTTTAGTCTTAAGCCTTTTTAAAGCACGTAAATAACCAAACGGCAACGGCTTTAAGCCGAGGCTTATAAAATCAAGACCGATTTTTTTAGCAAAAGGCTCAAGGCGTTTACTGGTTGAATTTGAAAGAACAGTCATTTTAATACCGTGGCTTCGCATTTTGAAAAGCCAAGCGGTAAGCCCCTCTAAAAGCACTTGTCCGTGATGAGTAGACAATGTATTATCAACATCTAAAATAAGCGCCTTAATACCGTATTTATTTAAAATTTCAGGGGTGATATCTGTCACCCTATCTAATTTGATTTTTGGTTTAAACATAACATTACCTCAAATAAAAAAGCGGTTGCACGCAACCGCTTTTTACACGAAAATATTAGCGGAACTTTCTTTTACGAGCAGCTTCCGACTTCTTTTTACGCTTTACAGAGGGCTTTTCATAATGCTCTCTCTTGCGAACTTCCTGAATAACGCCATCCTTTGCGGTTTGTCTTTTAAAACGACGCAAAGCGTTATCGAGTGATTCGTTTTCTTTAATTCTAACTTGACTCATAATATTCCCTCCCTCCGCAGAAATGCAGGGGTTTTATTAAGTATTTTTTGGGGAACCTGCCCCCATTTTAAAGGAATTAACCCTTTAAAGAAATAACATTCGCAACAACTGCGAGTATAAAGAAAAGTATAGCAATATACTTTGTATAGCGTGCTAACATAGCATCTACTGTTCTTGCCTTGTTCTTAGAAAGAAAAGTATCCGCACCGCCAGAAATAACGCCGGTGATACCTGCGCGGCGGCCCTGCTGGAAGAGAACAGCGATTATAATAGCAAGCGAAACGAGTATTACCAAAACTCCTAAAATGATTTCTACTGCGCTCACCTGTTTCACCTCCGATTAGAAATAACATACATAACCATAGTATATAATAACATACCAATTTTCATTTTGCAACAAAAATTTTAATATTTTTTATTTAACAACAATATTTACCAACTTTTTGGGAACATATAACTCTTTGATAATATTTTTGTTTGTAATTTCAGCCTTTACAGCCTCCTGCTCTTTTGCAAGCGAAATAGCATCAGCCGATGAAATATCAGCAGCCACATTTAAACGTGCTCTGATTTTACCGTTGATTTGAACTACAATCTCAACTGTGGCATCTACGCATTTTGCTTCGTCAAATTCGGGCCACTTTGTTTGGTTCAGCATACCCTCAAATCCGCACATTTCCCAAATTTCTTCGGTAATATGTGGCGCAAATGGGTTGAGCAAGGTAATAAAGGTTTTGTATTCATCCTTTGTAATCTTACCTGTTGCCTGAATAGAGTTCATAAGAGCCATAAGTGCCGCAATAGCGGTATTCATTTTAAGGCTCTCTATATCTTCGGTAACCTTTTTAATGGTTCTGTGGAATTCGGCTTCAAGTTCTTTTCTGTAACCGCTTTCGTCGGTCATAATAACGCCGAGCGCCCAAACTTTATCAAGGAAACGCTTACTGCCCTTGATTGAAGACTGACTCCAAGGAGCTGCCTTTTCAAAATCGCCGATAAACATTTCATAAACACGCATTGTGTCTGCGCCGTAATCATTTATAATCTCATCTGGGTTCACGACATTTCCACGTGATTTTGACATCTTTTCGCCGTTTTCACCCAAAATCATACCGTGACTTGTACGTTTAGCATAAGGCTCGGCATTAGGAACTGCCGTTATATCATAAAGGAATTTATGCCAGAAACGGCTATAAAGCAAGTGAAGTGTTGTATGCTCCATACCGCCGTTGTACCAGTCAACAGGGCACCAGTATTCAAGCGCTTCCTTGGATGCAAATTCCTTGTCGTTATGTGGGTCGCAGTAACGAAGGAAATACCAGGAAGAACCTGCCCATTGAGGCATTGTATCGGTTTCACGCTTTGCGGGTGCGCCGCAGTGCGGACAAGTGGTATTAACCCAATCGGTCATTTTAGCCAAGGGTGATTCGCCATTGTCGGTAGGCTCATAAGACTCAACATTCGGAAGAACAAGCGGTAATTCGCTTTCGGGTAGCGGTACCCAACCGCACTTCTCACAGTAAACCATAGGAATAGGTTCGCCCCAATATCTCTGGCGTGAGAATACCCAGTCACGAAGCTTAAAGTTGGTCTTAACCGAACCAATACCCTTGTCGGCAAGCCACTTTTGAATTGCTGTCTTAGCATCTTCAACAGAGAGTCCATCAAGGAAGTCGGAATTTACAAGAACACCGGTTGCACATTCAGTAAATGCCTCTTTTTGAACATCCTCCCCACCCTTTACTACTTCGATAATAGGAAGGTCAAACTTTTTAGCAAACTCCCAGTCACGTGTATCGTGTGCGGGAACTGCCATAATAGCGCCTGTACCGTAAGAAATGAGCACATAGTCCGAAATAAAAATCGGTATTTGCTTTTCGTTTACGGGGTTGATAGCCATAACACCGTCGAGCTTAACGCCTGTTTTATCCTTTGCAAGTTCGGTTCTTTCAAAGTCAGACTTCTTAGCCGATTGTTCTTGATATGCTTCAACTTCAGCATAGTTTTTAATGTTATCTTTCCACTTTGCAAGTAACGGATGTTCAGGTGACATTACCATATATGTAGCGCCAAAAAGTGTGTCCGCACGGGTGGTGAAAATTTCAAAACTATCGCCCAATGTGGTATTAAAAGTAACCTGTGTACCGTAAGAACGGCCAATCCAGTTTCTTTGTTGTGTCTTTACACGCTCGATAAAGTCAACACCTTCGAGTCCCTCAAGCAATTTTTCAGCATACTCGGTAATTTTGAGCATCCATTGGCTCTTTTCTTTTTGAACAACTTCGCTACCGCAACGCTCACAAACGCCGTTTACAACCTCTTCGTTTGCAAGAACGCACTTGCAAGAAGTACACCAGTTAACCGACATTTCCTTTTTATATGCCAAGCCCTCTTTAAAGAGTTGCAAGAAAATCCACTGTGTCCATTTATAGTAAGATGGGTCGGTGGTGTTAATTTCTCTACTCCAGTCAAACGAAAAGCCCAAAGACTTTAACTGACGCTTGAAGTTTGCAATGTTATTTTCAGTAACTATTGACGGGTGAATATGATTTTTTATAGCAAAGTTTTCGGTAGGAAGACCGAAAGCATCCCAACCCATAGGATAAAGCACATTATATCCTTGCAAACGCTTTTTACGGGATACAATGTCAATAGCGGTGTATGAACGGGGATGGCCTACATGAAGACCTTGTCCCGAAGGATAAGGGAACTATACAAGACCGTAAAACTTAGGAAGTGTATAGTCATTTTTAGCAGCAAAAGTCTGCTTTTCGTCCCATATATCCTGCCATTTCTTTTCGATTTTTGCATACTCATAATT
>JAFYLF010000052.1 GCA_017537195.1 Clostridia bacterium | reverse complement strand
GGTAACGATACTGCGGCTTCGGTTGTAATTTCCTTTGAAGAAGCGGCAAAGGGCTGTAAAAAGACTGTTAAGGTTACTAAGATTGATACCTGTTCCGACTGTAATGGTACAGGCGCTAAAAAGGGAACAACGGTTAAGACCTGCCCCGTATGTCACGGTAGCGGTCAGGTTGCGGCTACACAGCGCACACCTTTTGGCGTTATTCAAACTCAACAGGTTTGTAACCAGTGTCACGGTAGCGGTAAGATTATTGAAACTCCTTGCTCTACTTGTAACGGTAAGGGCAGAATCAGACATACTGTAGAAAAGACAGTTGAAATTCCTGCCGGTATTGACGACGGTCAGGTAATTAACATACGTGGCGGTGGTGACAGTGGTGTAAACGGCGGTCCTTCGGGTGACCTTCGCATAAATGTAAATGTACGTCCTCACCCCATTTTCGAGCGTGACGGTTATGATATTTACTGTGAAATACCTATTACATTTACACAAGCAGCTTTAGGTGCGGAAATAGTGGTACCTACCCTTGACGGCAAAGTTAAATTTACAATTCACGAGGGCACACAGCCGGGTGATGAATTTAAGTTAAAGGGCAAAGGTGTTCAGCGACTTCATTATTCTGGCAAAGGCGACCAATATGTGAAAATCGTTGTAGAAGTACCCAAAGACCTGTCAAAAGCACAGAAAGAAAAACTCAAAGAGTTTGAAACTGAAACCGACAGTAAAAACTATAAAAAGCAAAAGAGTTTTATGGATAAACTTAAAGATTTTTTTGATTAATAAAAAGGCGGAAATCGTTTGATTTTCGCCTTTTAAAATTATGGTTGTAAAATTCATTTTAAAGTGTTAAAATAGTCATATAGATTTTTTTGTGGGAGTCTTTATATGAAAATAGTAATTGACGGTTGCGGTAAAATAGGCAAAACAATACTTGCTTCTTTAGTTGCTGAAGGTCACGATGTTGTGGCTATTGATAACAATCCGCAGGTTTTGGCTGAAATTACCAATATATATGATGTTATGGGTGTTTGCGGAAACGGTACAGATAGCGATGTTTTGTTGGAAGCAGGGGTTGAAACTGCCGATTTGGTGGTTGCAATGACAGGCTCTGATGAACTTAATATGCTGACCTGCTTTTTGGCAAAAAAGCTTGGTGCCGAAAATACAATTGCCCGTATCAGAAATCCCGAATATAACGATAAGAGCCTCAGCTTTATGCGTGAGCAGATGGATATTTCGCTTACTATAAATCCCGAACTTTTGACTTCGGTTGAACTTTTTAATTTACTTAAACTTCCGTCAGCCGCAAAGGTTGAAACCTTTAGCGCAAGGAATTTTGAAATTGTTGAAATTAAGTTAAAGCCTGATTCTGCGCTTGACGGAATGAAAATAATGGATTTGAGAAATAAATTCAAGGCAAAGTTTCTCATTTCGGCTGTATGCCGCGGCGAAGAAGCCTATATTCCTGATGGTAATTTTGTTCTTAAAAGCGGGGACAGAATTTGTATAAGCGCTACCACTCTTGAGATAATCCGCCTTATGAAAGAAATCGGAATTCAGCAGAAAAGCGCCAAGAAAATTATGATTTTTGGCGGTGGAAAACTTGCTTTTTATCTGGCAAAAAAACTTTCAGAGGGTAAAAATGCGGTTACAATTATCGAGAAAAAACCCGAAGTTTGCGAAAGACTTTGCGAGGCACTTCCAAAAGTTACAGTTGTTAACGCTGATGGCACCGATCAGGAAGTACTTCTTGAAGAAGGACTACTGTCAGTAGATGCTTTTGTTTCCCTTACAGGCATGGATGAACAAAATATCTTGATGTCGGCCTATGCCCAAACCAAAGGTGTTCCTAAGGTTATCACCAAAATTAACCGTTCATCGCTTATACCCCTTGCGGAAAACTGGGGATTAGACACAGTGATTTCTCCAAAAGTTACAGTGTCTAATGTATTGGTTAGGTATGCAAGAGCGCTTGAAAATTCCCAGGGCAGCAGTGTGGAAACCCTTTATAAACTTATGGACGAAAAGGTTGAAGTTCTGGAGTTTATTGTAAAAGAAGATTCCAAAATAATTGAAATTCCCTTTAAGGATTTATCCTTAAAGCCTAATACCTTGGTTGCGGGTATTGTGCGTAACCGAAAAACCATTATCCCTACCGGTGATGATATGTTTTTACCGCAAGATAAGGTTATTATTTTGGCTGCTAATCAGCGAATAAATAAACTTTCCGATATTATAAGGGGATAAATTATGAATCGCAGAATGGTATTTTACCTATTAGGTAAAATTTTATATATTGAAGCGGCTCTTATGAGCTTACCGCTTGTATGCTCGGCAATTTACAAAGAGAGCAAATCGTTATTCGCTTTTGTTATTACAATTTTACTGTCTTTAGGGTTGGGGTTGGCTTTAACAAAATTCAACCGCCCGAAAGATAAAACGATTTTTGCCAAAGAAGGCTTCGTTATAGTGGCGCTTACTTGGGTTGTAATGTCGCTTATAGGCGCATTGCCTTTTGTTATAAGCGGTGAAATACCCAATTTCTTTAATGCATTTTTTGAAACTGTGAGCGGTTTTACAACAACAGGTGCATCTATACTTACCGATGTTGAAGCAATATCCCACGGGTGCCTGTTTTGGCGAAGCTTTACCCACTGGGTAGGCGGTATGGGAATACTTGTTCTGGTTATGGCAATAGTACCTACCGAGTCGGGCAGGTCGATGCATATCGCCCGTGCAGAAATGCCGGGACCTATAGTCGGCAAACTTGTACCCAAACTCAAGACAACCGCAAAAATACTTTATTTAATTTATATTTGTTTTACCGTTTTAGAAGCGATCTTACTTTTGGCTGGCGGTATGAGCCTTTTTGACTCAATACTTCACAGTCTTGGTACTGCGGGTACAGGCGGTTTTGGTGTTAAGGCAGATAGCTTGGCTTCTTATACTCCCTATATGCAATGGGTAATTGCGATATTTATGTTGATTTTCGGTGTAAATTTCAACATATATTATCTTATTTTAGTGAGAAAAATCCGCACCGCTTTTAGAAGTGAAGAACTTTGGGTTTATATCGGCATAGTACTGGGGGCAGTAGCTATTATTACTGCTAACGTTTATAACAGTTTTACCAATTTTGCCGACGCCTTGCGAAATGCGACTTTCCAAGTTGCCTCGGTCATCACTACAACAGGTTATTCGACAGTTAATTTCAGCGTTTGGCCAAATCTTTCAAAAGGCATTTTGTTCCTTTTGATGTTTATAGGCGGTTGCGCAGGTTCTACTGCGGGTGGACTCAAGGTTTCCAGAGTGGTTTTACTCGTTAAACGAGTTTTTTCAAACCTCAAACGTTCTTTGCATCCACGTTCTACCGAACTTATAAAACTTGAGGGTAAAAAGGTTGAAACTGATACTGCAAATGGAGTTTTAGTTTATTTTGCGTTGTATTTCATTTGCATTACCGCAGTTTTCTTCTTACTTTTGTTTGAACCTTTTGATATGGAAACCAACCTAACAGCAACAGTATCCTGCTTTAATAATATTGGTCCTGCGTATGCGAGTGCTTGGGATAATTATAATATTTATTCTTCTTTCTCGAAGGTGGTTTTATCTTTTGCAATGCTTTTAGGCAGACTTGAAATTTACCCAATGATTTTGTTGTTTTCACCTACAAGTTGGTTAAAGAGAAGAAAGATTAAAAAATAGAGAAAATCGGCGTTTATCGCCGATTTTTTATTTTACTTGCTTTTCTTTTAAAATGATGTTATACTAAAAACGAATAAATGTTCGATTGGAGATTTTTTATGCCTAAAAGACCGTTGACTGTTAAACAGCAAAGCGTTTATAATTTTATAATAAAACAAATGTCACAGGGTTTTCCGCCAACTGTTCGTGAAATTTGCAATAATACGGGGATTAAGTCCACATCTACCGTCCATGCAATTTTAGGCGTTTTGGAAGAAGAGGGTTATATTGTGCGTGATGCCAAAAATTCACGTGCAATAAAGATTGATTCAGGTTTTGATGCTTCAATGGTTCCGCTTGTGGGCAGAATCACTGCGGGCAAGCCCATTTTGGCGGTTGAAGAAATTGAAGATTACATACCTTATCCCAGTAAGGATGCCGACGGACTTTTCGCGTTAAAGGTTGTAGGCTACAGTATGAAAAATGTTGGAATAATGGACGGCGATATTATCGTCGCCGATAAAAACTGTCCTTGCCGAAGCGGTGATATTGTTGTCGGTATGGACGGGGAAGAAGCAACAGTAAAACGCCTTATTATAAAGGATAAAACCGTTATATTTATGCCCGAAAACGAAGATTTTGAGCCGATTTATCCCGAAAACCCGACAGTGCTTGGTAAGGTTGTCGGCAGTTATAGAAAGTATTAAGGTGCAGTATGAAATACATTGAACTATTTACCGACGGTGCTTGTTCGGGAAACCCAGGCCCTGGCGGTTGGGGTGTTGTGCTTCGCTATAACGGGCACGAGAAAGAGCTTTCGGGTGGAGAAAAAGAGACCACCAACAACCGAATGGAACTTACAGCGGCTATAATGGGGCTTTCGGCACTCAAAGAACCTTGTAAAGTAAGACTTGTCACCGATTCAAAGTATGTGTCTGACGGAATTACTAAAGGTTGGGCAGAGTCTTGGAGAAAAAACAACTGGCGAAAAGCCGATAAAAAACCCGCCCTAAACCCTGATTTGTGGGAAAAACTTTTAGATTTGATAAGTAAGCACGAGGTCACAATCGATTGGGTAAAAGGCCACGCAGGTCATCCCGAAAATGAGCGGTGTGATAGTTTGGCGGTAGAATTTTATAAAAAGCTACAGGAGAATTTATGAACATAGCCTTTTATACCTTGGGTTGCAAGGTTAATCAGTATGAAACACAAGTTATGCGTGAAGCATTTCAAAATAAAGGACACAAAACGGTGCCGACTTCGGCACCGTTTGATGCGCTTGTTATAAATTCTTGCACAGTTACTGCCGAAAGCGACCGCAAAACCCGTCAAGCGTTACACCGCTTTAGAAAAAACAACCCCAATTCCGTTATTGCTCTTACGGGTTGTATGGTTCAGGCCTTTTCGGAAAAATCGTCAGCGCTTGAGGGTGCTGATATTATTATGGGTAACACCGATGTTTTAAAGGTTGTATCGGCGGTTGAAAGATTTTTGCAAGATGGCAAAAAGATTTTTGAAGTTTGTGAACACGCCCGTAAAGAAAAATTCAATACTCCAAGTATCACAAAATTCGATGAGCGCACCCGTGCTTATATGAAGATACAGGACGGATGTGACCGTTTTTGCACATACTGTATAATTCCTACTGCTCGTGGATGGTTACGTTCAAAGCCTGTTAGCGACATAAAAAAAGAAGCCGAAAATCTTGCAAAAAACGGCTTTGTTGAGATTGTTTTGGTTGGTATAAACCTGACTTCCTACGGTAAAGGCGAAGATATAAACCTTTGCGATGCAGTAGATGCAGTTTGTGCTGTAGATGGCATTAAGCGTGTACGTTTAGGCTCACTTGAGCCCGACCATATAACCGACGAAATGTTGGCTCGTTTCAAGGCGCAACCAAAGTTTTGTCCGCAATTCCATTTGTCCTTGCAGTCGGGCTGTGATAGGACACTCTTGCGTATGAACCGCCATTACGATACCGCATTTTATTGTGATTTGGTTGCCCGTATTAGAAAGATATTCCCCGAGAGTGCTATCACCACCGATATTATGGTGGGCTTTGCGGGGGAAACCGAAGAGGAATTTAATGAAAGTTTATCATTTGCTAAAGAAATCGGCTTTGCAAAGGCGCATATTTTCGCTTACTCTCGGCGTGAGGGTACTGTCGCTTACGCACTTCCAAATCAAGTGAGCAACGCTCTAAAGAGTGAGCGTTCAAAGAAAATGATAGAGGCCACCCTTAAAACTGAAAAAGAATTTTTGGATAAATTTATCGGCACGAAACAAAATGTGCTTGTTGAAACCGAAACCGAAGGTTATACCGAAAATTATTGCCGAGTAAAAATAAAATCCCCCCGTGCAACAGCAGGGGAGATTATAAATGTTAGAATTATCGGTCGTGACGGGGATTGTTTATTAGGCGAAGAATAGATGCTCGATAAGTATTTTTACACCTAAAATTATAAGTATAAAACCGCCTAAAAATTCGGCTTTGGATTTCCATTTAGCGCCGAAAACATTGCCGATTTTTACCCCTATTGCTGAAAGGGTAAAGGTGATTATTCCAATAAATAAAACAGCCGCAAATATATTGACATCGGGGAGTAATGCAAAGGTTATACCAACTGCCAACGCATCAATGCTGGTGGCAATTGCCATTATAAGCATTGTTTTAAAGGAAAATGAACAATCGGTTTCGTTTTCTTCTTTAGAAAAGGCTTCCTTTATCATATTAGCGCCTATACCGCCAAGCAAAATGAAAGCGATATAATGGTCAACTGCTGTTACATATTTTTCAAATGTTGTGCCGAGAAAATAACCCAAAAGAGGCATTAAAGCCTGAAAGCCACCGAACCAAGCGCCTGTGATTATCATATGGCGCTTTTTTAATTTATATGTAGCAAGACCTTTACAAACGGCAACCGCAAAGGCGTCCATTGAAAGACCTATGGCTAAAATTAAAAGTTCAATTATTCCCATAATTTAACTCCCTTTGGTATATTCACAAGTTGTTATTATATACCAAAAGGAGCTAATTGTCAAATAATAATAGGTTGCAGTTGTTTACCCTTAAGCGCTTCTTCCACAGTTTGCGGGATAAGGGTGAAATCACAAATGAGTGAATTGTTTTTTGAGTGAGGATCGTCTTGCCTATAAGGCACAAAGAAGATGTTTTTTGTATTGTGCAAAAGACCGATGTTTTTAGCACTGGCGCCTAAAGCGTCATTTGTAGCTATTCCTAAAACGACAGGCTTGTTATTGCGAAGATGCGCTTTTATCGCCATGGTAACAGCGCTGTCGGTAATGCCAAGCGCATTTTTAGCGAGTGTATTTCCTGTAGCGGGTGCTACTACTAAAATATCAAGCAAATTTTTAGGACCTATTGGCTCGGCGGCGACAATGCTGTTTATAATTTTATGGTTGCAGATTTCTTCTACTTCCTTTATTAAATCCTCAGCTTTACCGAACCTTGTATCAGTAGAACTTACAATTTCGGATAAAATCGGAATAATTTTAATATCATATTGGCTTAAATTTTTTAATGCCTTTACAGACTCTTTAATAGTACAAAAGGAGCCCGTTATGGCGTAGCCTAAGGTGATGTTTTGCATAATATACTCCCTTTAATTGTAAAAACGAATGAGTTCACTTACCGTTTTGGCTAAAATCTTTCCTGCAGTTTTGGGAGCGGTTTTGCCCGGAAGAGCGGGTGCTTTTTGGGCATTAAGCCCTAAAGATTTAGCGTATGACAGGTTAAATCCGCCCTTTGAGGAAAGGTCAACAAGCAATTTTGCGGGTAGATTTTTAAGGGCGCAGTCAGATAAAACAGGAAAATCGACTGTGTTGAAAATAATATCATACCCTAAATACATACTCTCTAGCTTCTCGGTATTTATGTAGTTAAATCCGAGAGCTTCTAGTTCTGCAAAGTCTTTGGGCTTTCGCGCGCTGACTGTTACATTTGCGCCGAGATTTTTAAGCCTATTGCTTAAAATTTTACCTACTCTACCGTTGCCTATAACCAAAATGTTGCTTTGCCATATAGTAAAATCAGTATTTTCTATAGCAATTTTGATAGCACCCTCGGCTGTGGGAACAGCGTTTAAAAGGGCATAACTGTCGAGTGTGTTATAATCTATACATTTTCGGTTTTGAAAATTATAATTACAGCAAAGAATAAGTTGGTCGCGGGTGTTATCCTCAATTTCAGAAAGAGGAATTATGCGGTTCGTAAGCGGGGCAAAAACCGTTTCATTATCACGTGTTGTAGGAACGGGAAGTATTACAATATCGCTTAAGGAAATATCGCCTTTATCGTCGGGGTAAAGCCCCAAAGTAGTCACAAAAAAGTTTTGGTTTTCAAGGTGGTGTTTTACGGTTTTAAGACGAGCGTCTCCGCCGACTATACATATTTTTTTCATACTGTCCCTCCAAAAAAAGTAAGTGCCTAATACAGTTTATGGCACTTACTTTTTTGTGTTACGGTATTTCTTTTAATAAAAGGTCTTTTTTGTTCTTTTGGGGATTGTTTACTACTACTTGTCTTAAATGCTCTAAAATTTCACCGATTTTTTCGCCCTTGAAACCAAGTTCTGTGAGTGTTCTACCGTCAATATCAAGGTGTGAGATTTTATATGGTTCGTTATTATCTATAATTTCTTCCAGAGAAGTTTTGTCCCAACCCATATAATCGAAAAAGTCTTTTAATATAACGGGATTTGAAACATTTAGCATTTCCTTTATATCCGATTTTTCTTGGGGTTTAGGGAATTTTGATAGTCTTTCAAAGGTTGTGAAAAATTCGCGTTCACGGTTTGAGGGTTTTAAGTTTTCAAGGCTTTTACTGTCAAGACTCATATAAAGACACAAATTTAAATTTTCACGGAAGTTTTTGATTTTTTCAAAATTCGGTATTTTGTTTATGCCGAGAAATTCAAGTCCGCCACAAAGCAAAAGTTCCGAAAAAACTTCGAAATTTTCACCCATAACGGCTTTTTTAAGTTCTGTAAATATTCGCTCACGGCTAACATTTTTCAGTAAATAGGCGCATTCTAAAGCGGAAGAAAGGGTGTTTTCTTCTATTTTAAATCCAAGAGTGGAAGCAAAACGGAAAAGCCTTAAAATTCGCAAAGCGTCTTCTCTGAAACGGGTTTCACTATCGCCGACAGTTCGCAAAATTTTGTTTTCAAGGTCGGCTTTACCGCCAAAGCAGTCAATAAGCCCGTCATTTCGGTTATATGCCATGGCGTTTACGGTGAAATCTCTGCGAGAAAGGTCGTCTTTTATATCAGTCACAAAATTTACACTGCTTGGATGGCGGTTATCCGCATAGCCGCTTTCGGTGCGAAAAGTTGTAACTTCTACAGGTGTGTTTTCTATCATAACAGTCACAGTTCCGTGCTTTATACCGGTTGGAATTGTCTTGTCAAAAATAGTAATTATTTCTTGGGGTGTGGCAGAAGTGGTTACATCGTAATCATCGGGTGTTTTGCCTAATAAAATATCCCTGACACATCCGCCAACAATGTATGCCTTGTGACCGTTTTGGGTTAATTTTTCAATAATATATTCAATTTTTTGGGGAATTTCAAACATTTCGCTCATTCCTTTCAAAAAATGGTTTATTTTTTATATAAATAGTAGTATAATATATATAATATTGCGATAGGGAGAAATTTCAATGAAACAACTTCGCGCTGAAGATAAAATAATTGATAATGTTAAACGAATTCATATGATTGGTATTGGTGGTAGCGGAATGTGTCCGCTTGCCGAGATTTTGCATAGTAAGGGATATATTCTCACAGGCTCCGACAACAACGAAAGCGACCCTTTAAAGAGGGTTAAAAACCTTGGTATTAAGGTTTTTATGGGTCACAACTCACAAAATGTTGAGGGTGCTGAGCTTGTGGTATATTCCGCCGCAATTTCTAAAGATAACCCCGAACTTGTAAGAGCAGAAGAACTCTTGATTCCCACAATGGAGAGAAGCCATCTTTTAGGTGCGCTTACACGCAAGTTCGAAAATGTTATCGGGGTGTGCGGAACACATGGCAAAACCTCTGTTACTTCTATGATAACACAAATTCTCATTTTAAACAAGTGCGATCCTACAGCGGTTATCGGCGGTAAACTTCCGCTTATCAATTCTAACGGTATTGCGGGTAAAAGCGAGACTATGGTTTGCGAGTCTTGCGAGTTTGTGGATACCTTCTTACAACTTTCTCCCGACATTACAGTGCTACTTAATATTGATAACGACCATCTTGATTATTTTAAGACAATGGATAATCTGGTAGCATCCTTTACAAAGTTTATTGCAATGGGTAAAAAGTGCTATGTAAACGGTGACGATGAGTTGGCGCTTAAGGCTTGTGATAATGCAAATGTAGAAAAAGTCACTTTCGGTTTCCAAAAAACCAATGATTATTATGCCGTAAATATGCAAAAAGGCAAGTACGGTTTTTCTTTTGATGTTTGCAAAGATGGCAAGGTTTTAATAAATCTTGCGCTTCATATACCCGGATATCATAACATCTTAAATGCACTATCGGCGTTTGCGGTAGCAAATGATATGGGTATTGAAGTGAGCGGTATTAAAGACGCTTTGGAAAAGTTCACCGGTGCGGGCAGACGCTTTGAATTTTTGGGCGAGTATAACGGATTTTGCTTGGCGGATGACTACGCCCACCACCCAACCGAAATCAAGGCTACCTTGACTGCTGCTAAAAACCTTTCTTACAACAGTGTTATAGCAGTTTTCCAACCCTTTACTTTTTCCCGTACTGCTTTTTTAAAGGATGAATTTATTGAAGCGTTATCCTTGGCGGATAAGGTAATATTAACACCCATTATGGGTTCACGTGAGGTTAATACCTACGGTATCTCTTCCGAAGATATAGCAAAAGAATTACCCGATGCAGTTATAGTTGATGGGTTCGAAAATATCGCAAATAAAATTATTGAAACCGCAAAGGAAAATGATATTGTTATCACTATGGGCGGCGGAGATATTTATAAAGCTGCCTATATAGTAAAGGAAAAACTACAATGACCGAAAAGTTGTATGATGTAAATTCGCATCTAAAAGAGTTTAGCGCCACAGTGCTTTTTTGCAAAGACAAAAAAGCAGTGCTTGATAAAACGGCTTTTTTCCCTGAAGGCGGGGGACAAACCTCGGATAAAGGGTATATTGACGGCGTAAAGGTTTTAGATGTGAAAGAAGAAAACGGTGAAATATATCACTATCTTGAAGCCGATATCGAAACAGGAAAAACTGTAGATTGTAAGCTCGACTGGGAAGAACGCTTTGATAAAATGCAAAACCATTCGGGAGAGCATATAATTTCAGGTATTGTACACTCGCTTTTTGGCTACGATAATGTCGGTTTTCATTTAAGTGACCGAGAAATGACAATGGACTTTAACGGTATGCTAACCCGTGAAGATTTAAAAAGGGTAGAACAACTTGCAAATGAGATTGTTTGGCGAGGCGCAAAGTTTAATTGCTATTATCCTGAAAATTTAGAGAATTTGGAATATCGCAGTAAACTTGATTTAAGTGAAAATGTAAGAATAGTTGAGATAGAAGATTGTGATATGTGCGCTTGCTGTGCTCCGCATGTTGAAAATGCGGGCGAAATCGGAATTATTAAAATTCTTGATTTTTGCAAGAATAAAAATGGCATTAGAATTTGGGCGGTATGCGGAAAAAGAGCGCTTTTGGACTACAATAACCGTTACCAAAATGATTTGAAAATATCTTCGCTTTTGTGTGTTCCGCAAACCGAAATAGCCAAAAGCGTGGAAAAAACGCTTGAAAATATTGAGAGTCTAAAATATGAAATTGGCGGACTTAAAAGAAGACTTATAGCCGAAATCACAAACAGTTTTGTAAGCGAATGCAAGGTTTCGGTGCTTTTCCAAGACGGATTTGATATTAAGGAATTACAGCTTTTAAGCGACGCATTACATAAGAAAACAGGCGATATGATTGCGGTGTTTAGCGGAGCGGACAGTGAATATTCTTTCGCAATTTGCGGAGAAAGTGAAAAATTAGACGGTTGGTTTAAAGATTTTAAATCAAAACTCAATGTCCGTGGCGGCGGTAGAAACGGGATGGTGCAGGGAACTGTACTCAATACAAAAGATGAAATTTTAGGAGTAATAAATGAACTGGACTGAAATTAAAATAAAGGTTTCAAATAAGGATACTGAACTTGCGGCTGCTATTGCTAATATGACAGTTCCTTACGGAATTTATATTGAAGATTATTCCGATTTGGAAGAAAAGGCGGAAGAAATAGCACATATCAATCTGATAGATGAAGAATTGTTGGCAAAAGACCGCGAAATTTCGATTATTCATATCTACATTTCGGAATGTGACAACGCTTTAGAGGCGGTTGAATTTCTAAAAGAACGCTTTAAGGCTGAAAACATAAATTTTGAGGTTGATTCTATCGGTGTAGATGATACCGATTGGAACGAAAACTGGAAAAAATATTTTCACACAAGCGAAATCGGTGAAAAATTGGTTATAGTGCCAAGTTGGGAAGAATATGACAACAAAAACGGCAGAACGGTTTTGAATATCGACCCAGGTGCCGCTTTCGGTACAGGTACTCATGCTACAACCTCGCTTTGCTTGTCACTTTTGGAGAAGTATATAACAGATGATACCGAAATGCTTGATATCGGTACAGGCAGCGGTATTTTGAGTATTGCGGCGGTGCTATTGGGAGCGAAAAAAGCCGTTGGCGTTGATATTGACGCACAGTCGGTGAAAACCGCAAAAGAAAATGCCGAAATTAATAAAATTGCTGACAAGTGCGAATTTATAGTAGGCGACCTTGCGGATAAAATTAGTGGTAAATACAAGGTTATTTGCGCTAATATTGTTGCCGATGTTATTATAAAACTTTTCGATGATGTGGAGAATTTTTTACAAGACGACGGTGTCTTTATAACTTCGGGAATTATAGATATCAGAAAAGACGATGTGCTTAAAAAAGCTAACGAAATGGGATTTAAAGTAGTTGAAGAATGCTATAAAGATAATTGGTGCGCATTTGTATTTAGGAGATAATTTATGCTTGAGTTTGAACAATTAAGTTTAAGGCTTTCGGGTAGTGAAGCCGAGCTTTATGACCTTAAAAGCGCTTTGGGGTATGACCGCTTGTGCCGAGAGATTGAAGAACTTGAAACTAAGGCGAGCGCCCCTGGCTTTTGGGATGATATGGAAAATTCCCAAAAGATTTTGCAAAGAACGGGTAAACTTAAAAACACTGTCGAAACCTATGATAACCTTTGCTCTACTTTTGAAGATTTGGGTGTGCTTATCGAAATGGGGGACGAGGAAGAAGATTTATCATTAATTGAAGAGATTGAAACTACCATAGGCGAGTTTGAAAAAGGCTTGGCTGCCCTTCGTCTTCAAACACTTCTCACAGGAGAATATGATAAAAACAACGCTATTCTCACTTTCCATGCGGGTGCGGGTGGCACAGAAGCTATGGACTGGGTCTCAATGCTCGTGCGTATGTATTCACGCTGGACCGAGCGCCACGGTTTTAAAACCCAGATGCTCGATTTTCTTGATGGGGACGAAGCAGGTCTTAAAAGCGCAGTTCTCTTAATCGAAGGCGAAAATGCTTACGGATATTTAAAGAGTGAATCGGGTGTTCACCGCCTTGTGCGAGTGTCGCCTTTTGACGCATCGGGTAGAAGACATACTTCTTTCGCTTCACTTGAAGTTATGCCCGAAATTACCGATGATATGAACATAGAAGTCAGGGAAGAAGATTTAAAAATGGATGTTTTCCGCTCATCCGGTGCGGGCGGTCAGCATATCAACAAAACTTCTTCGGCGGTAAGACTTACCCACATTCCCACAGGTATTGTGGTTGCCTGTCAAACCGAGCGAAGTCAATTCCAAAACCGCGACCGAGCATTAAAAATGCTTAAATCAAAACTTTTGGAAATAAAAGAGCGTGAACATCTTGAAAAAATCGAAGATATAAAGGGTGTTCAAAAGGAAATTGCTTGGGGTTCGCAAATCCGTTCTTATGTGTTTATGCCTTACACCTTGGCAAAAGACCATAGAACCGGCTTCGAATCGGGTAATATAAATGCCGTAATGGACGGAGACCTTGACGGATTTATCAATGCTTATTTAAAATCTTCATCTTCGGGCGAATTAATTAAAGGAGAATAAAAATGAAAAGAATTTTAAGCATAGTACTTATCTTGGTTTTATGCCTTTGCTTTGTGGGATGCAAACAGGATAAGGGAAGAAAACTTTACAATGTTGACCTTGAAAAGTATGTTGAACTTGGCGAATATAAGGGTATTAAGATTGATACTAAATCGGAGGAATATAGGGCAATTTACGACTCTGCTATTCTTAGCGACATAATCAACAACAAATTAAACAAAGAAGAAAGTATAACAAAAGGCACAGTAAATCCGGGCGATATCGCTAATATCGATTTTGTGGGCAAAAAAGACGGTGTTGCATTTGATGGCGGCACAGCAAGTGGATACGAATTAACTATAGGTTCGGGTAGTTTTATTGAAGGCTTTGAAGAAGGTCTTGTTGGCAAAGAAATAGGTACCACAGTTGACCTTAATCTTACTTTCCCCGAAAATTATCAGAAAGCTGAATTGCAAGGCGCTAAAGTTGTATTTACAGTTACAATAAACTCTGTAAAACCCACAAAAACACCTGAAGAGTATTACGGCAATTTAGGCTTCGAGAGTGTAGAAAAATATTATGAAAATATAGAATCAATAGTAACCGAACAGTTACTTTACAAAGCTGTAACCGATAATTCAAAAATAAACGATTATCCCAAGAAGGATTTAGAAGTACTGACCGATTATTATTTTGAGGTTTATAAAGACAATATTGAGTATAGTTATCAAGTTGAATTTTCCGAGTTTTTAACAAGTCAAAATTTAACCGAAGCGCAATTTAAAGAAGATTTAGTTACTAATATGGTTAAACCTTATATGGACAGTCAGATGCTTTGGTACGCTATGTTTGATAAAGAGGGTATGAAATTATCAGATAAGGATATTACCGCAACCATAAAAAAGATTATGGTTAAAAGCGGGGACACAAGTGCCAAAGAAGCGGATATAAGGGAAGATTACGGCGATTATTATATTGAATCTTTAGCAATAAGCGATAAGGTTTTGGAAGTATTAAAGGAAAATGCTGTGATTTCATAATTTCAGGCGGACTTTATGTCCGCCGAAATCTTTAAAAAGGGGGTGTTTTTATGCAACTTAAGATTCAAAACGGTGTGGCCGAATTATCGGGAGAGCCGATTTTAAAATCAGTGAATATTGAAATTAACGACCAAAGCAAAATTGCTGTTGTAGGCCGTAACGGTTGCGGAAAAACAACCCTTTTAAAACTTATATCGGGTGAATATTCTCTTTCTAAACTTGATAGTGATAACGATACTTTTTTTGCGGTTTCAGGGAAGCCCAATATTGGCTATTTATCCCAAATAACATTCGATGATTACAGTAAAACCTTGCTTGAAGAAGTGCGCTCGGCATATTCAGATATTTTGAATTTAAAGGCGGAAGTTGAAAAAGCACAACAAAAAATGGAACAATCGGGCGATACCGAAGATATTAAGAATTATACCAATTTGCTTGATACTTTCACAAATTTGGGTGGCTTTTATTTTGAAAGAGAATATGAAAATGCTATAAAGAAATTTGGGTTTGAAGACGCTAAAAACCGACCACTTTCGGAATTTTCGGGCGGACAGCAAACCAAGATTGCATTTTTAAAATTGCTTTTATCTAAACCAGATATATTACTTCTCGACGAGCCGACAAACCACCTTGATATTGAGGCTGTCGTCTGGCTTGAAGAATATTTAAAATCTTATAAAAAGGCTTTTGTTGTGGTATCCCACGACAGAATGTTCTTGGATAATACAGTTAATACTGTTTATGAAATCGAGTATGGAAAGATCTATAAATATAACGGTAATTATTCACAATTTTCAAAGCAAAAAAAGATTTTGCGTGAGCAACAACGAAAAGATTATTTGGCGCAGCAAAAGGAAATTGGCAGACTCGAAGATTTAGCAGAGCGCTTTCGCTATAAAGCCACAAAAGCGACAATGGTGCAAAGCAAACTTAAACAAATTGACAGAATGGAAAGGGTGTTTGAGCCTGAACGCGAGAACTTAAAAACCTTTCACGGCGACTTTGAGCCCTTGGATATAGGCGTTAAGGATGTGCTATCGGTCAAAAATTTAGCTGTCGGTTACGATAGCGTTTTATCGACTGTAAATCTCGAAGTTAAGCGAGGTGACAAAATCGGTATTATCGGGGGAAATGGGCTTGGCAAATCAACCTTTATAAAAACCCTTATGGGACAAGTTCCTGCAATTTCGGGTGAATATAAATTCGGTCCCCGTGTGCAAATCGGATATTTCGACCAACAGTTAGCGCAGTATTCTTCGGGCGATACAGTATTAGGAGACTTTTTGCGTCAATTCCCAAACCTTACCGAGTTTGAGGCACGCAAAGCGCTTGGCGCATTCGTTTTCAGCGGTGAAGAAGTTTTCAAAACTGTTGATATGCTTTCGGGCGGAGAAAGGGTAAGACTTGCGCTTTGTAAAATTTTTCAAAAAAGGCCGAATGTATTACTTCTTGACGAACCGACAAACCACCTTGATATAGTTGGAAAAGAGACTTTGGAAGAAATATTAAAGGAATTTTCGGGAACGGTTATTTTCGTTTCTCACGATAGATATTTCATAAAGGAAATCTCAACTGTACTTCTTGACTTTAAAAAGGGCGAAACACAGGTTTTTGAGTTTGGATATGAAGAATATCTCCGCAAAGCCAAAACGCCCGTAGAAGCCGTTTTAAAGGAAAATAAACCCAAAGAGAAAAAGACTTTTACAACTCCGCTTAAAGAAAAAGCAAAGCGTGAAAGGGCGCTTAAAAAAGCTGAAGAAAAAATCGCTTTGCTTGAAAATGAAATTTCTTTGCTTGAAGATGAGCAACAAAAGGATGAAAATTTATCCGATTATGTAAAACTTGCCGAAATCGGTGAAAGATTAGAAAAACTTCAATTAGAACTCGAAACCGCTTATGGCGAGTGGGAAGAGTTGGTAGAATAAAAAAGGGAACCGGTAAGGTTCCCTTAAAAATTTATCTATTGTTATTATCGTTTTTCTTGTTGTCGTTTTTATTTTTGTTGTTACGATTTTGATCGTTACGGTTTTGGTCGTTTTTATTCTGATTGTTGTTCTGATTGTTTTGGTTTTTATTGTTGTAGTTATCCATTTAAAAGTCACCCCACTTTCTCTTTTATTATCTGTGAAAATGGGGTGATTATTCTTTTATAAACCGAAAAGTTTATTAGCATTAGAAAATGAAATTTCTAAAATTTCTTCCATTTTTTTGCATTTAATTTCAGCAATTTTTTGTGCTACCAAATAAATCATTTCGGAATGGTTTGTTTTGCCTCTGAAAGGAACGGGGGTTAAGTATGGCGCATCAGTTTCGAGCAAAAGGCGGTCGAGAGGTAGCATTTTTACAACATCGGGAAGTTTTTTGGCGTTGCTAAAGGTTATAACACCGCCAATACCTAAATACATACCGAGTTTTAAAATTTCTTCTGCCATTTCAACGCTTCCCGAAAAACTGTGAACAACACCTTTTGGCTTATATTCTTTTAGTATTTCCAGAACATCGCCGTGGGCGTCACGATCGTGCACGATAACAGGTAGATTAAGTTCCCTTGCTAATTCTAACTGCTCTTTAAAAATAACCTTTTGTTGTTCCTTTTTTTCGGGTTCCCAATAGTAGTCAAGACCTATTTCACCAATCGCCACACACTTTTTATGTTTCGCAAAATTGCGGATATCGTCGATAGTAGTGCCCGAGTCAATATTGCAAGGGTGAATACCCACTGCGGAATAGACGAATGGAAATTTTTGCGCAATAGCCAAACACTTTTTGTTAGTTTCATTATCGCAGCCACAATTTACGATTTTTTCCACGCCCATAGCGTGAATTTTAGGTAATAGTTGGTCTATTATACCGTCAAAGCGTTCGTCGTCATAATGGGCGTGAGTATCGAAGATTTTAGTATTGTCTAAAGGTTTAATGTTTGAAAAATTCATTATCTTATTTTGCTACCCGGCTTTATACCGTCAAGGAATATAACCTTGACATCTTCGCCGCAATCGGCAGCCAGAATCATACCTTGTGACTGAATACCGCAAAGTTTAGCGGGTTTTAAGTTTGAAACCAAGATAACAGTTTTATCTTTGAGTTCTTCTGGGGTGTAGAATTTTGCAATGCCTGATGCTACTGTGCGGTTTTTATTACCGTCGAAAATAGTGAGTTTTAAAAGCTTTTTAGCCTTTGGAACTGGCTCACAATCAATAATTTTACCGGCAATAAGCTCTACCTTTGCAAAATCTTCAATACCGATTTCGGCTACGGTTGCTACATTTTCTGCCTTTTCTTTTTGGGCCTGTTTTTTTGCTTGTTCTTCGGCGATTTCAGCCAATACCTTTTCGGTGTCAATACGGGCGAAAAGGGGAGTAGCAGCGCCTACTGTAAAGCTGTCGCTCACACCGAATTCGAGAGTATTGTTAGTATTACAAATTTGTTTCTTTATGCTGTCGCTTGAGTCGGGCATAATGGGAGAAAGCATAATTGAGAGCAAGCGAATACATTCGAGCAAGTTATAAAGTACTGCATTAAGGCGGTCTTTTTGGGATTCGTCTTTAGCTAAAGCCCAAGGAGCAGTTTCGTCAATATACTTATTACAACGCTTTGCGAGTGCCATCACAGCGTCAACCGCTTCAGCGTTGTGATAAATATCCATTAAATTGTGGTATTTTTCGATGGTTTCTTTTGCGGTTTCGATAAGTTCCTTGTCGAAATCATCAAAAATTTCACCCTTTTCGACTGTGCCGTCAAAATACTTATTAGTCATCGCGATTGAGCGGTTTACAAGGTTGCCGAGAGTATTTGCAAGGTCGGCATTGAACTTTGTAATAAAGCTTTCATAAGTGATGGTACCGTCTTGGGTAAAGGGAATTTCGGATAAGAGGTAGTATCTTACAGCATCAATACCGAAGCGTTTTGCGAGTTCGTCGGCATAGATAACATTACCCTTTGATTTACTCATTTTATCTTCGCCGACAAGCACCCAAGGATGACCTAAAACTTGCTTGGGTAGCGGAAGACCGAGAGCCATCAAAATAATGGGCCAATAGATTGTATGGAAACGGACGATATCTTTACCGATAACGTGCAAATCAGCAGGCCATAGGCTTTCGAACTGCTCTGTCGAGCCTTCGGGGTTGTAGCCGATACCTGTTATATAGTTAGATAGAGCATCAAGCCAAACATAAGTTACGTGTTTGTTATCGAATTCAACCGGAACACCCCATGTAAATGAAGAACGCGAAACGCAAAGGTCTGAAAGACCAGGCTTTAGAAAATTGTTAATCATTTCGTTTTTGCGTGAGTCGGGTTTAATGAAATCGGGGTTTTGCTCATAATATTCAAGTAATTTATCTTGATATTTACTTAATTTTAAGAAGTATGCTTCTTCTTTAGAGTCAATAACCTCTCTGCCACAGTCGGGGCATTTGCCGTCAACCAACTGCGAAGGAGTAAAGAATGACTCACAAGGAACACAGTATTTACCTTCATAGTGGCCTTTATAGATATCTCCCTGTTCATAAAGCTTTGTGAAAATCTTCTGAACGGCTAACTCGTGATCAGCATCAGTAGTTCTTATAAACTTATCAAAGTTTGTGTTAAGGCTTTCCCAAACTTCTTTAATAGTGCCTGCCGCCTTGTCAACATATTCTTTAGGTGTGATACCCGCTTCCTTTGCCTTTTCTTCGATTTTCTGACCATGCTCGTCAGAACCGGTCATTAAGAAAACATCAAAGCCCTGTTGCTTTTTATAGCGCGCTATCATATCTGCTAAAACGATATCGTAAGCGTTGCCGATGTGTGGCTTACTTGAAGCGTAGGCAATAGCGGTTGTTAGGTAGAATTTTTTATTATTTGACATAAAGGTCACTCCTTTAGGGTTTTTGTGTTAAGTACAAAAGATATGAAACTGCAGTGCAAATAAGGGAATAAAGAAGCACTGTGGTACTGCCTATAATTGTTCCCGAACCTGCAAAGGAAGAATATGCAAAAATCACTATACCGAGTATGGCGCTAATGATGTAAAGTATGGTTAAAAGATTATTTGAACGCTTGATTTTGTTTGCATAGTTCATAATTTTTGCAATAGCTATGGGGCTTCCTCTAAAACAAGCGGGAGCCGAGCAGGTTTCTTTAGGTTCGGTTGCGTTTTTATACATATGATAACCCGCATTGGACATAATCATAACCGAATCGTCATAAAGTCCCAAGTAATCGCAAATCATTTCGTTTGTGATATTAGGGTCGGTATTATTAATAAGAACAGTCACACCGATTTTTGTAAGACGACGTAAATGATAAGCAACATCAGGGTCAACCGAATATTGAACAACGAGTAAAGCGCAAACTTTATCGGCACTTGCTACATAAATGGGGAAGTATCCGTTACGAAGAATTTTACGGTCAACCTCAATATCGGGAACCTTTATTCCGTGGGCTTCCATAAGTGTTCTATTGCCGATAAACAACAGTTTATCATTAACCCAACCCGAAATACCCATTCGTTCCTCGTATTTTATGGTGTCGGAATCGGGCAAGGCAGTGATATTGCTTTCACCCGCAATTCTTTTGAAAATGGGAGCTAACGGACTGTTAAGGCATTCGGTAAGAGAAGCCGCACGTAGAATTGTTTCGTCAAGATTATTTTCGGAAAGCACCTTCATCTGATGCAAGGTAACAGTACCAGAGGGGAATATATCGGAAGAATTGAGCACAAGCGCATTTGCGGCTTCAAGATGGGAAGCTGCCGCTTGACCTGCAATCATACCGCCGGTTTTATTAAGCTTTTTAGCGGCGGCGTAAAGCGGGAAGTCTTTTATAAAGAAAAGACATGGCAGAGCAGAAAAACAGTTAACAACTGCAGCGGCATAAAGTCCGTGAAGAGCAGCGCCGTAATAACTTGCGGCGGCAAGGCCTGTAAATAAAGAGAAAACTAAACTGAGAACGGTGATTATCGGCAGTTTACCGCCTAAAAATGTTCCAAAGGTGGCATATTTTATAAAATCACTTATTTTGTTGCATTTTTGGGGGGCGGCAATAAGAGTATCACCTTCGATAGAGTTTTTAGCCATAGCAAAGGTTACAGCAGTATCGTTTATAAGCTTTATTGCGGCTTTTGGTGCACTTGTTGTTATTTGCTTAAGGTTTGAGAGCATATAAGAATCTTTTCTAAACTTGCTTAAAGCTCTGATTGAAAGCAAGATACACAACAGCAAAAGCATATCAATTACTATCTCGCCTGAGATTACACCTAAAATTGCATAAGCGAGTGTGAATAGCGAGGCGAAAGACATGCAAATATCGGGCGAACCTGATTTTCTGAAAATCTTTGAAAGGGAACAAAACATATCACAGTTAAGTAAAACTACAATACCGCTTATAGCAGTCATAATTATCATAACTGTTTTAGTTTGCCCTAATATAAGGCCCGACATAAAGGGCAATTTCATAAATGCAATAGCCAATGTTAATATAACTGAAAATGAAACAGACAAGAAACTTCTTCTTTTGGAAAGTGAGAATTTTCTAATGTATTTTTTAGCGTCAGTTTCACTTTTAATTTCATTTTGCGGTACAAAATCTTCAAATTCGTCTTTTTCAAGGGTTACCTGTTCGGTTTTGAAAATTTGAGCCTGATTTTCGATGGGGGCGATTTCACCTGTTAAATCTATGCCTTGGGTATTACTGGAAACAAAAATTTTAGGTTTATCACTTTTAGAATCATTCACTGGGGTGAAAGTGATGGTTGCAGTATTTGAAAAATCACTGCTTTCATACTTTTCTTCTGGAATATTATTATCAATTTCAGAAACGGCGAGCGGTACACTTGACTGCACATTTTTAAAAATTGCTTCGATTTTAATTTCTTCTTTTTTGGGGGGCTCTGTTGGTGGTTGGGGAGCAGTTTTTTGGGGTTCTGATTTCTCTATTTTTGCATTTTTTCCCAAATCATCAACCGTAATATCATATTTTTTTGCTAAAGCATCTATGGTTTTTTGACTGTCGCTTTTAAGAATTTCAGCCACACTTTCTAACTTGTAAAGCGGAGCCGACGGGATAGAAGCGTCTCTGCCTTTGTCATCAGTGATATATGGTCTGCATTTTTCAAGCAAGGTTTTTGGGTCAGCTTTAGGCTCTGAAACAACGGGGGTTTCAGGAGTAATCGAAGTGGGTTTTGGGACTTCGGTTGAAGGTTTTTGAGGTTTTTGCTCACTCATTTCCTGCATTCGTTTTCGCAACGAATCTAAAGCGGATTTTCCATCATAAGAAGAATTATTATTTCCTAACCCTAAAACCTCGTCTGCTGTAAGTCGGTGGGACGGAGTAGGCGTATTAACCCCTTTAGTATAAATATTTTCTTGGGGCTGTTCGATTATTAAATTGTCATTTTCTTTGTTTTTTGAAAATAATTTCATTGTTTTCTCCGTTATAATTTAACTTCTTCTTTTTCGTACAACCTCGTACATTAAAACACCTGCCGCAACAGATGCGTTAAGGGAATTTATTTTACCAAACATTGGAAGGCTTACAATCTGGTCGCATTTTTTAGCAGTAAGTGTACCAATGCCTTTGCCCTCATTACCTATAACTAACGCACAGGGACAGTTAAAATCGGTTTTTTCGAAATCTTCACCGTCCATATCGGCACCAAATACCCACACACCGTTTTCTTTTAGCATATCAATGGTGTTTGGAATATTGGTAACACGTGCTACCCTCATATATTCGAGAGCTCCGCTTGCGCTTTTTGCTACAGTGGCATTAAGCGAAGCGCTACGGCGTTTTGGAATGATTATTCCATGCACACCGCAACATTCAGCGGTACGGATTATAGCGCCTAAATTGTGCGGGTCTTCAATTTCATCACAAACGATTATGAAAGGCTTTTCTTCTCGCTCTTTCGCATAATTTAAAATATCCTCAACCGAGCAGTATTCTTGCTCGGCAAAGAGAACCGCAACACCTTGGTGGTTAGCGCCCGAACAATAGTAATCGAGCTTTTGGGGGCTTACTTCTTTTATTAAAATTCCTCTTTGTTTGCACTTGGCAATAATTGCAGTAACCGAGCCGCCGTTTACGCCGTGTGCCACAAGCAGACGGTCAATTTCTCTGCCCGAACGCACTGCTTCAAGCACGGGATTTCTTCCGCAAATGATGTTATAGCCTTGTTCTTTTCTATCTTCCATGTGAAATACACCTTTTAAATATAAATATACACGATAATTATAACACAATTATTTTAAAAATAAAATAGTAAATTTAATAATATTAAGGATTTTTTTGGAAAAATTATTAAAAAAGGAAAAAGGGTGGTATAAATGCAAGAAAATATTATAAAATCGGTTCGTGGTTTCGAGGTTTTGGACTCTCGCGGAAACCCCACAGTTGCCGCCGAGGTTACGCTTTGTGACGGAAGTACAGGCTTTGCGATTTCTCCGTCGGGAGCTTCAACAGGTATGTTCGAAGCCCATGAAAAGCGTGACGGCGGTGAGCGCTACGGTGGCAAGGGTGTGAAGCAATGTGTTGATGCTGTAAACGGAGAAATTGCAAAAGGAATTATTGATTTGAACACTTTAAATCAAAGAAAAATCGACGAATTTTTAATAAAACTTGACGGAACCGAGAATAAATCCAGACTTGGCGCAAATGCGATTTTAGCGGTATCATTAGCGGCGGCAAAGGTGGCGGCGAATTATTATAAAATGCCTTTATATCGGTATTTGGGCGGTATAAATGCGACTGATTTGCCAAGACCAATGCTTAACATTCTCAATGGCGGTGCGCATGCGAAAAATAACATTGATATTCAGGAGTTTATGATAATTCCATATACTGCAAAAACCTTTTGCGAAGGCTTGCGCCAATGCACCGAAATTTATCACACACTCGGCAAAATTTTAAAGGATATGGGTAAGACTACGGGTGTTGGTGACGAGGGTGGTTTTGCGCCAGACCTCGAAAGTGACGAAAAGGCTATTGAGGTTATAGTTGAGGCTATAAAAAAAGCGGGTTATACTACCGAACAAATAAAAATAGCGCTTGATGTGGCATCAAGCGAGTGGTATAAAGACGGTGAATATTTACTTCCTAAAAGGAACCTAAAAATGAGCGGTGATGAACTTATTGCTTATATAAAACAATTAACCGATAGATACCCCATAATATCTGTTGAAGACGGCGTTGCCGAAGATGATTGGCAGTCTTGGAAAAAACTCACAAAAGAGTTAGGTGATAGGGTTCAGCTTGTGGGTGACGATTTATTTGTTACAAATACCGAGCGTCTTAAAAAGGGAATAGAAGAAAAATGCGGTAACGCAATACTTGTAAAGCTTAATCAAATCGGCACTTTAACCGAAACCCTCGATGTTGTGCGTTTGGCACAGCAAAACGGTTATAAAGCGGTAATTTCACACCGTTCAGGCGAGAGCGAGGATACAACCATAGCGGACTTGGCGGTGGCGCTGAATGCGGGGCAAATAAAAACAGGAGCGCCTTGCCGTAGCGACAGAACGGCAAAATATAATCGCTTACTTGTTATTGAAAGAGAATTGAACTGATAACTATTAAGGACTATAGCACTTATGCTATAGTCCTTAAACGGTTTAATATAAATTTTCAAAATAAGAAGCCCCATAGATGCTTTCCCGACACATTGAACTAAAGGTGGGGTTTTGTTCTATAAATTCATAAAGGCTATGATATGCTTTGGCTTCGGGAAGGTTGAAATGCTCAAAGCCTTTTGTTTTTCGGTTTTGCTTTAAGTCTTCGGTGGTAAAGTTTTCGGCATTTTCCATATTGTCAAAATAATCATAAAGATAAGCCTGTGCTAAATGCTTTTGTGCTTCGCGTGCGGCACCTGGGTTGTCACAAGTGGCAAGTTTAACAATGTAGGGGATTCCTTCGTCACCTAAAGAGTAAAGAGCGTCAACATCTATGGTTTCGAGTCGGTTTTTCATAAAACTTTTATAGTTGTATTTTGCGCAAATTGCGTCAACATTAGCGGTACCCAAAACCAGTAAAATACATCCTGCTGTTGTTAAAGCGGTTTTTATTATATTGATTTTTGCAGTATAAATTCGCAAAATTACACTTATAAAAATCACAGCTAAAAAGAGCATAAAAGCACTTGTTGTAAGGCGAAGTACAGTCATACCGTATTCGTTTATATATAGAACCATTTTTGATATAGCTGTCGCAATGATAATCATAGTAAAGGCTGATATGAAGGTTGTTATGGCTTTAACAGCGTGACACACTTTTCCGTTTTGCTTTTTTGAAAAGAGTAGAGCCGAAAATACAATAACAAGGTTAATCACAGCGATAACGCACATTTCAAAAAAGCCTTTTCTGGCATACTCGGAATAGGTCATATGGTCGAAGGGTAAAAATCCTCTGAATGCGCTGAAAAAGTAGGCGAGTTGTGAGAAAAGATATAGCAAATAACAAACCGAAATTGCCGATAAAAAGGAGATGGTATAGGCATTTTCAAGCCCTGCGATATTAACACTTTTCATCTTCGACACACGATCTTTTTTGAGCGAAAAGCCGTATGAAATAACAAAAATAGAAAGTAAAATACCGAAAATTGCCTTAATTATGTTAGCAAAGGTATTTTCGAAAATGTTGGACATTAGACCTTGAAAGGCATAGTCGGAAGAAATAAG
>JAFYLF010000002.1 GCA_017537195.1 Clostridia bacterium | reverse complement strand
CCAGTGTGTTGTCGGTGCAAGGCGCAGCGAATTGGCGAAATTAAAAAAAGAAAATTTCATTCAAAAGGATGGCAAATATTTCGTTGAGGTTTTATGTGGTAAAGGCGGGAAAGATTCTTTGGTGTATATTGAGGATAAGGATGTACCACTTGTGCGTAAATATTTTGATAGGGTAAAAGAAGGAGAGTATATATTTGCAAGAGAAGAGTTCACCAATTCGTTGAATTTGCATTTTCTGCGCGCTGAACGCGCAAAAACTTTATATAAAAATACAATTTTAAAACTACAAAACAATCCCCAATATCGCAATGAGTTAGAGCAATTTGTTCGTCAATATTGGAGGGAGAATAATTATTCTAAAAAAACAGGTAAGCCTAAACCATTTCCAGAGAAAAGTATTCGTGGTGTCTATATTTTACGCGGGAAAAATAGGGCGTTCGCAATAGAAAATCGGTTGCCCTATGTATATGACCGCTTGGCTCTCAAATTCGTCAGTATGGTAGCACTTTGTCACTTCCGCGAGGATATCACATGTTTATATCTTTTATATACATAAGTTGTGTTGTAATTAATTTAAGTTTATTTTGATTATTGTTTAAAAAATAGATATAATAGCGTATAGCCAATTCTAGTTTTACATCTAATGAAAAAACGCTAATATCTAATGAATTTTTCAAAATTTAAAAAAATTCACAAATTGCGATATAAAGGGACTTTAATGAACAAAACACAGAAAAAGCCTTTGTTTATGCCGGTTTGTGCAACATTATATAATGATATAGGGAACAGGGTAATACTGTTCAATAAATGTGATTATTGAATGGGGTTCAAGAGGCCGCTAGTTCGACTCTAGTCACTCGGACCAAAAACCATACACAACCTTTAGGTTGTGTATGGTTTTTATTTTTTGAGTAATATGTTTGTACAGTGGCCTCTTGAACCCGAGAGGGTTGCAACGTAAAAAAACAGTCCGGTGGACTGTTTTTTAGTTGCAAGCGGCGAAGACGGGTACTGCCAGGCGACGGTCGTCAAGCCAATAGCGTGTCTTTGACACGCGACAAGGGGCCGCGTTATTTAGCGAACTGTTAATTTTATTCTTAACCCAATAGTGTTGGAACAATTAGGAATTAGAATATTTTTTAAAAAGGTGTAGATTTTTATAATAAATTATAGTATTATATACTTAATAACCATGGAGGTGGCATAATGCCTACGTATTATTTAGCAATTGATATTGGTGCTTCCAGCGGTCGTCACATTTTAGGAAGTCTTGAAAACGGTAAAATTAAAACCGAAGAAATTTATCGTTTTTCCAACGGTCTTAACAAGGTTGACGGTCATTTGTGCTGGGATATTGAAAGCCTTAAAAATGAGGTTGTAAGCGGCATTAAGAAATGCAAAGAAATTGGTAAAATTCCCGCAACAATCGGTATTGATACCTGGGGCGTTGACTTTGCTCTGCTCGATAGCGAGGATAAGCTTATTGGCAACGTTGTCGGTTACAGAGATTCACGTACCAACGGCATGGATAAGGCTGTTAATGAATTTTATAGTGATGAGGAGCTTTATTATATTTCGGGTATTCAAAAACAGAAATATAACACAATCTATCAGTTAATGGCTCTAAAAAAGCAAAATCCCGAGCAGTTAGAAAAAGCGGAAACCTTGCTGATGGTGCCCGAATATTTAACCTTCGTGTTAACGGGAACAAAAAATGCAGAGTATACCAACTGCACCACTGCACAGCTTGTTGACCCCGTAACTAAGGATTGGAATTTTGAGCTTATCGATAAACTCGGTTATCCGAGAAAGATTTTCCAAAAGATTTGCAAGCCCGGTACAGTTGTTGGTCCTTTAAGCGACGCTGTTGCAAAAGAGGTTGGATTTACCGCCAACGTTGTGTTGCCTGCAACTCACGATACAGGCTCGGCGGTTGTTGCCGTTCCCGTGCAAAGTGACGCAGCTCTTTACATTAGTTCAGGTACCTGGTCGCTACTCGGTACAGAGATAATG
>JAFYLF010000001.1 GCA_017537195.1 Clostridia bacterium | reverse complement strand
CTCATTTTCAAAAACTTTTAATGTGATCGCATCTTCCCCTAACGGATATATGTATGAACCGTTATATAAACGCACCTTGGGTTCTTCACCAATCTGAGAATACTTGCTGTCAAATGTAACAACAAAAAAATCCATTGAATAATAAAAATGACAGGTGTAACCTTTTTCAAGCACTTCTTCCTGATTTTCTTCTGCCGCAAAGGCAACGCTTGCGGTTGTGAAAAGAAGCACAGCGCAAAGGATGACGGATATCAATTTTTTAAAAGTGTTTTTCATCGTTTTTACCTCCTGTATTGTTGTTATTAAAAACTGTTTCTCTGTATGTAATATTTACTCAGGGATTCAGTTTAACTGAACAAGCTTCTCCCACAAAAGTGTTGGTGCCAACAAAATCAACCGTATCAATACTAATAAAGGTATTGATACCGGGGCAGTTATACTAAACAGTATCAGGTTCACATCAACTAAGCCATCATTTAAATCATCCAATTTAAGCTCCAGCAAATCTATCGGCGTTGTTTCTTTGTAATGAAAAGTTGCATTTTCAAAATTAACGGTATCGTTATCGCCCTTATCAATCCGTTGCCATTTTTCTATGCAACCATCATAATAAACGTCGGTAAGCCCCGTGCATCCTGTGAATGCATCATAATAAAAACGCTTTATTTCTAACGGAATTGTCACGCTTTCCAGGCTTTCGCAATTATAAAACGCTTTTGATTCAATAAATTTCACTGAAGAAGGTATATCTATTTTTGATAAAGCCTTACAATCTGTAAATGAACCTTCAAAAATTGAAGA
This sequence comes from Clostridia bacterium, assembly GCA_017537195.1. Classification (GTDB taxonomy): domain Bacteria; phylum Bacillota; class Clostridia; order Oscillospirales; family Acutalibacteraceae; genus UBA737. The sequence goes on along the minus strand of JAFYLF010000001.1, from coordinate 1,795 downwards.
TAAGCCTTCAGGCAGCTCTACTTCCGTTAGGTTTTCACAATACGCAAAAGTACTTGAATAGACAGCTTTCACTCCTGAAGGAATTTTAATGCAAGTTAAATTTTTGCATCCCTTAAAAGCACGGGAATAAATTTCTTCAACCGAATAGGGCAATTCTATTTGAGTAAGAGCAATGCAATTACTAAAAGCATCGGCACTGATTTCAATCAAGCCCTTCGGCAAAACAACATTTGACAGGCTCTTACAGGAATAAAATGCAGCATATCCTATTTCGGTTACACCTTCGGGAATTACGATTTCCAAAAGGCTTTTGCATTCTGAAAACACGTGGGAGTTTATATCCGATATACCTGCGGGAATATTTATGCTTTCAAGTGCATAACACTTCGAGAAAGCACTTTCACCCATAAAGGTTATTGTGTCCGGCAAGGTCACACAGGTTATTGCCTTGCAAGAATCAAAAGCTTTATTCCTGATTCTTGTTACCGTGTATCCGTCCAGGGTGTCAGGGACAACGATTTCTCCCGTTGCTTCTTTATCACAAGCAATTATTGTCGCATTGCCGTTTTCTACTGTGTAAGTTAAAACACCTTCTGTAATTTTTTCGGGTTGTACATCCTCGGCGTGTGCGAACGGCGAAATACTCATAATAAGCAGTATAAAGCATAAAATAAACGATAACTGTTTTTTCATTGTTTTGTCCTCCTTTATTTATAGCTTTCAAAATCATTTACAATACTTAGGTTTTCTTCAAGGCTGTCTGCCACGACAACAATATCAATAATCTTCCTATCCTTTTTTGCGCAATAATCGCCGTAAACCGTGCTAAGACCGTTCTCATAGCGCACGGTAAGAAAAGCCCCGAGGTAATTTTCCCCCGCTATTTCAACCGGTATGGCGTTTTTTTCATAAACTATATTCTTTATATATTCCGGTGAAAAAACAGCGTTAACGTGTTTACGAACGGCATCCATCCACGATTCTATGGTTTTGTCGCAATATTCCTTTACGGAATACATACCACCCTTATAAAAGACTATACCCAACTCGTCACCGTCACCCTCGGCAATAAAATACGCTGCACAATCGGTAAGCAGGTTTGCATAAGCTTCATACTGTGCCTGCGAAGCTTCTGTAAAACGTTCATCCAGCTCAATTTTAAGGTTTGCCCATTCGTTGGTATAGACGTTACCGTGAAGCTCGCCCGTACTGTACTTCTGCTTGGTTGATTTGATTACGAAGTCGCTCGCTATCGCCTCAAACTTGATGTTATTGGTTATTCTTTCGATATCGGTCAGCTGTGAATACTTGTTTTCAATAACGTCGTCCAACAACAGTGCACCGATAAAAGCAACAACGAAGAGTATGATTCCCGTTAATGCTTTTTTTGCGCGTTGCTTCGCCTTACTTAACGGCGGCTCAGCCGCAACGCAGTCACAGGTTTCACCCTGCTCAAGTGTTTTGCCGCAATTTTCACAATTCATTTTCATCCTCCGTTTTTATATGTCTTTTTTGTTTACTTTTTCCTTCGCTATAATTGTATCAAAAAAATTTCAAAACACCAAGAAAGGTTACAACATTGTAACTATTTGTAACTATTTGTAACCATTTTGACAAAAAATGACATTTTGAGCATAAAAAAAGCACCGAGGATACAATCCTCGGTGCAAAAGTGAAGTTTTATCAACTTATTTCTTGTATTCCTTGAAATCTGCGTAGATCTCTTCGGTATAGACGTTGTTTTCGTCCTTATCGTGAAGCGGATACCAGACCTGAGCAAAGAAGGGGTTGACCT
>JAFYLF010000051.1 GCA_017537195.1 Clostridia bacterium | reverse complement strand
TTCAAGAATGTTGTCAAGTGAAGGTATGGTTGACAGTTATAACATCCGTTCGGGTAAACTTACCCCCGACGACTGGACGAATCTTGCTCACGCGGCTGACAAACTTGCCGAATGCGATATTCTTATAGACGATACGACGGGCCTTACCGTTACCGGTATGAAAGCTAAGCTTCGCCGCGTTAAGAACTTAGGACTTGTTGTAATCGACTACTTGCAGCTTATGCAGAGCGACAGAAAGACGGACAACAGAGTTAACGAAGTTGCCGACATCTCAAGAAATATGAAGATTTTGGCGAAAGAACTTCGCGTTCCCGTTATTTGTTGCGCACAGCTCTCCCGTGGTCCCGAAAGCAGAACGGATAAAAGACCTATGCTTTCTGACCTTCGTGACTCGGGTGCTATCGAGCAGGATGCTGACGTTGTAATGTTCCTTTACAGAGATGAATACTACAACACCGACAAGACGGGACAAAGCTCGGCTGAAGTTATCGTTGCAAAAAACAGACACGGCGCTGTAAGAAACGTGGAAATAGGCTGGTTGCCCCAGTTTACTAAATTTATTACGATTGACAAAAACCAGATAGAGCCAACGTAATATAATTCTTTTAACTCTTCTATTTTTAGGGAGAAAAATAAATGTCGTTTAAAATTGTATCGGATAAAACAAAAAAAGCTATTGATAGCTTTAATATGCTAACAGAAAACGATTCGGTTTTAGTCGGTTTTTCGGGCGGTAAAGACTCGGTTGTGTTGCTTTATATGCTTAAAGAACTTTCTTCGCTTTATAAGGTAAAGATTTCCGCTCTTCACGTAAACCACTCCATACGTGGTGAAGAGGCAGATTATGACCAAGACTTTTGCGAAAACTTTTGTAAAATACACAATATAATCTTTTTTAAGGAAAAAGTATCAGCCCCCGATTACGCAAAAGAACACAAAATAGGACTTGAAGAAGCGGCAAGAATACTCCGTTACGATGCATTTCAAAAAATTGCCCGTCAAAACGGAATTACCAAGATCGCTACCGCACACACGTCATCGGATAATGCGGAAACGCTTATATTTAACATCACAAGAGGAACTTCAAGCGAAGGTTTAAAGGGTATTCCGCCTAAAAGAGATAATATTATCAGACCTCTGATTTACTGCACAACTCAAAACATATTAGACTGCGCCGATGAATTATCCCTTGAATACGTGACTGACAGCACAAATTCAGATACAGCTTATACAAGAAACGGCATAAGGCACAACATAATGCCCAATTTAAAAGCAATAAACCCCAATTTTGAAGACGCATTTTCAAATATGTGCGACCTTATGCGATATGATACCGAGTTTATCAATGATTTTGTTAAGGGGATTAAAGACTGCAGTCCAAAGGCACTTACAGAACAACATTTTTCTGTGTTGAGCAGATATTTGTATAGACTTTACAAAGAAAAATCAGACAATTCCCAGCTTTCAACCACGCACATTTTTGATATGATAAATCTTATAAAAGAATATGCATCAAGCGATTGTAAATCTATTAAATATCTTTCGCTTCCGGGAAAAATCAAGTTTGTTTGTTCAAAAGACAAAATTTATTTTGAACACGCAGATAATAACACGGATATCGGTTTGAAAACGCATAAACTTTCTTATGGGTTAAATGTTTTCAGTGAAACCGATTCGGCAATATTTATATCGGAAAATGAAAACGATATTGAACTTGTGTTATCAAAAAATATTTACAAAAAATCTATACACACTACAATGAAAAGAGACGCGT
>JAFYLF010000050.1 GCA_017537195.1 Clostridia bacterium | reverse complement strand
TTTTGCTTTAACACTTCAACAATTCTTTCGCCTAAAGCCAAACGGGCCTTTGTATCGGCATCCAAATCACTGCCGAACTGTGCAAATGACTGAAGTTCACGGTATTGTGAATATAAAAGTTTAAGTTCACCCGCAACCTTTTTCATACCCTTAAGCTGTGCCGAACCACCAACACGGCTAACCGAGATACCGGGGTTTATTGCAGGCATAATACCTGAATGGAAAAGCTCGGTTTCAAGGAATATCTGACCGTCGGTAATAGAAATTACATTTGTAGGAATATAGGCTGAAACGTCGCCTGCCTGGGTTTCAATAATTGGTAATGCGGTAATAGTACCACCGCCGTAAGCCTCGTCAACACAAGCGGCACGTTCAAGTAAACGTGAGTGTAAATAGAAAACGTCACCGGGGTATGCTTCACGTCCGGGCGGACGGCGAACCAGCAAGGAAAGTGCACGGTAGGCTACTGCATGTTTGCTTAAATCATCATAGATTATAAGAACATCTTTACCTTGTTCTCTGAAGTATTCCGCCATAGCGCAACCACTGTAAGGTGCAATGTACTGAAGCGGAGCGCTTTCAGCAGCAGTTGCTGAAACGATAATTGTATAATCCATTGCGCCGTTTTGCAATAGTTCATTAGCAAGTTTTGCAACAGAAGTTGACTTCTGGCCAATGGCAACATATATACAAATAACACCTGTGTTCTTTTGGTTGATAATTGTATCAATGGCAATTTCGGTTTTACCAGTCTGACGGTCGCCGATAATAAGTTCACGCTGACCGCGGCCTATCGGTATCATACTGTCGATAGCCTTAATACCGGTCTGAAGCGGTACGCTAACGCTCTTACGCTCAATAATTCCGGGGGCTTCGTTTTCTATTGGGCGGGTTGTGGCGTATTCAATGGGGCCTTTGCCGTCTATAGGCTCACCCAAAGCATTTACAACACGGCCTAATAGGTTTTCACCAACGGGTACCGATACAACTTTGCCTGTGCGGGAAACGGTAACACCTTCACGTATATCGTTTTTATCCGAAAGAATAGCAACCGAAACAGTTTCTTCTTCCAGGTTTTGCGCAATACCGAAGCTGCCGCCCTCGAACTCTAAAAGCTCGTTAGCCATACAGTTTTTAAGGCCGTAAACACGGGCAATACCGTCGCCGACAAGAATTACCTTGCCGGTTTCTTTCATATCAACACGGGTGTTGTAGTTTTCAATTTGAGTTTTAATTATTTTACTGATTTCAAAGGGACTGTTCATCCGTTCATCGCTCCTTTGATTAAACTAAGTTTCTTAGAGATTGTGCCGTCAAGGGTTTTTCCGCCAACTTCAATCTTCATACCGCCTACGAGAGATTTATCAATATTGTAAACAGCGATAATATTTTTGTTTTCCATTTTTGAAAGTTTTTCTTGCAACCGAAGTTTTTGCGAATCTGTAAGCTCTACAGCCGAAGTCACTTCGGCAATAATACTGTTTTCGTAAATTCTCTTTAAATCGAAAAAGTCTTCAATTAAAGCGGGTAATTCCCTTATACGTCCGTTTTCGCACAAAAGTTTTAAAAACGAAACGATATTTTCGGGGAAGGATGCAAAGGCTTCATCTATTGCATTTAAGCGGCTAGATAAAGGCTCGGCAGGGGAAAACAAGTACTCGAGATATTCGGGTGCTTCCTTTGTTGCTGCCTTTATATTTTCAAGGCAGTCGGCATATTCTTTTATAGTTTTATTTTCTAACGCTAACAAAAACAGTGCTTTTGAATACTCATTATTAGTGTTATTCATCGCCGTCACCTATATTATCGATAAAGGAATCGATAAAGTTTTTGTGGTCGTCTTCCGAGATTTCACGCTCTAACACCTTTTCGGTGAGAACGGTACTAACATCAATAATTTCACGGCGAATACTGTCTTCTGCTTTAAGAATTGCGAGTTTAGCGTCATTTTCAGCTTTAGTAACAATACCTTCTGCTTTTTGCTTTGCATCGGCAATAATTTCTTTTTCTCTTGCCTTTGCTGTGTCAACCGCAGACTGAATAACTCCGTCGGCTTCCTCTTGTGCCGCAGAGAGTTTTTCTTCGTATGATTTTTGGTCTTCTAAAGCCTTATTTCTGGCTTCTTCGGCGTCGCTATACTTCTTGTCGATATTAGCTTGTCTGTCAACAAGCATTTTCTTAACCGGCTTATAAAGGAATTTCTTTACGATAAGAAAAAGAAGAACGAGATTTATAAGCGATACCAAAATCTGCCAGATATTTACTGAAATAATATCCAAAGATTGCATTACAAATTCTCCGAATTATTTTATAGCGTTTACTAAAATGTTGATAAATGTGCTGGGAGCAACGAAGATTAAAAGGATAGCGATAACCAAAGAGTAGATACCTGTGGTTTCTGAAATAGCACAACCCATAATCATAGTTGAGGTTACAGCACCCTTGCTTTCGGGTTGACGGCCGATAGCTTCACAAGCATTTGCAACAGCGTGACCTTCACCGATACCAGGACCGATAGCACCGATACCCATACAAAGACCTGCGCCAACAGCACAACAACCTAAAATAATACCAATTGCAATTTCCATTTTTTATTCCTCCAAATAAAAATTATTTATTTTTTAAAGCTTTTTGGGCTTTTTTTAACCTGCGTTTTTCAAAGGCTTCCATATCGAAGCCACCCGAAATATTTAGCATTGTAAGCATTGCAAAAATGAATGCTTGCATACAACCACTGAAAACATCGAAGTAAATAGACAATACAGCGGGGATACCTACTTGGAAAAGTGGGAAGCTTGCCAAAGTTCCCGGCAACCAACTTAAAACCATTGAAGAAACACCGCCTAAAGCCGCACTTATTAGAACGGCGATTACTGAGCCTGAAAGCACATTACCGTAATGACGGAAAGCCAAAGAAACCGGTGTTGCAACTTCGCCTAAAATGTTAAGCGGGAGCATAACAAAAATCGGTTCGGTAAAGCCTTTAAGATAGTTGAGTAAACCACCCTTTAATTTATAATAGGTAATAAGCGCGAAAACAAGTATTGCCCAACCGCCTACAATATTTATATCAGATGTGGGGGGATAGAGAGCGAAAAGGCTTAAAAGGCTTGAAAAAGCTGAGAGCGCCATAATGGCGATGATAAACGGAGCATAACCGCTAAAGTAATCGCCCATATTTTCTTTAATAAGTCCGTCAACCTTTTCAACAATGAGCTCTGCGAAGTGCTGTCTTTTGAGTTCGATTTTGTCGCTCAGTCCATGTGTCATATAAAGGCAAAAGAAGAAAATAGTTATAAGCACCATGGCTGAGTTTATCTGAGATTCACTTATTATAAAGTTCTGTAATGGCATTGGAATTTCAAGGAAAATTTTAGCGCCGGAAATGCTGATACCCTCACTCGGCGGGTTGGTCAAAACCTTTAGCACAATCGAAAAGGCTATTGGCAATGCCATCATTACAATATATATAATGTCAATAATTTTAAATTTTAAATTTGTTTTCAAAGATATTACCTCTTTTGAAAATTAGTCTTTTTTGAATAAGGGACGAAGTGTTATGGCAAAGCTGGGGAAGATATAGGGAATCAGTACGCTCACAGTATTGAATATAGGAATAATATAACCGATTATAGCGCAAACAAACAAAAGTAACAGCCTTAATGACTGTGAAGCTTTAATTTGTTTTTTAGCATCGTCAGGATCTTTTTCAACTGCATTTTGAACAGTGACACCTAAAAGCAAAAAGTTGCCGACGGTGACAGCTAGTCCGTAAATGTTTCCAAGCAGTACGGTATAATCCCATTTTCCAATAATTAGAAACACCGATTGCAAAAGCAGGCTTAAAATGGCGCTTACAGTTGCAATATAAAGCGTTTCGTTTTTTACAACGGGGTCTATCTTTTTCATTTTTCAACTCCTAAGCCAAAATTCACTCCATAATACAGTATAACATGGCAATTTGTATAAATCAATAGCTTTTGGTAAGTTATTTTTTTAACGATGTAAACAAATTTATTGATTTTTATTTTGCGGTATGATAATATAGTCTTGAATTAAATTGCAAGGAGAATTTAAGATGGCAAAGCTACAATGTTTAGAAGCAATCAAGGAAAATATTAAAAAGGTAGTTGTGGGTAAGGATGATGTAATTGATATGTTACTTGTGTCGCTTATCTGCTCGGGACATATTATTATTGAGGACCTTCCGGGCCTTGGTAAGACTACATTAGCGAGTGCTTTGGCGTCTTCTTTGGGTTGCGATTTTCAGCGCATTCAGTTCACCCCTGACGTTTTGCCATCTGACATTACGGGCTTTAATATTTTTGATATAAACACAGGTAAAAAGGTTTTCAATAAGGGTAGTGTTCATTCCCAAATAGTATTAGCGGACGAAATTAACCGTGCAAGTCCAAAAACACAGTCTGCACTTTTGGAAGCAATGCAGGAGAGACAGGTAACGGTTGACGGCGTGACTTATGAATTACCGAAACCCTTTATGATATTAGCAACAGAAAACCCTGTTGATACTGCGGGTACATATCCGTTACCCGAAGCACAGCTTGACCGTTTTCTTATGCGAATAAATATGGGATATCCTTCCTTCGAGGCTGAACTTGATATTTTAAAGCAAAACCGCTCGGTTACAAGTGAAATAAAGTTGAATCCTGTAGCATCTGCCGAGGAAATTATTAAAATCCAAGAAGCCTTGGAGCTTGTATATATCGCTGATGATGTTTTAAAGTACATAATTGAGATAACTTCAGCCACCCGTGAATACGACGGTGTAATAATGGGTGTTAGTCCCCGTGGTTCTATAGCACTTACACAGGCGGCTTGCGGTTTAGCAATATTAAGGGGCAGAAACTTTGTTTTGCCAGATGATGTAAAGCATTTAGCCCCGTATGTTTTGCCCCATAGAATGATTATGAAAAATCGTTCAGGCGCTAAAGGAACTACTGCGCTTGATGCAGTAAATAACATTCTTGAGATGGTTCGTGTACCCAAAATTAAAGATTAAGGGATATTTTTATGACTTTAAGAGGGGTTATTGTAATTATTGCTGAAGTAATTTTAGTGATATTTGCTTTGGGTACTGAATTTAATAAAATATTGATGTTGGCGGCTTGTGTCGGCGGTGTTATAATATATTCCTTTATATCGCTGCTATTAGCCACCATCACATTAAATGTTAAATCAAATATTGATAAGAAAACAGTTTTTAGAAAAGACACTGTAAAATATACGCTTTCTCTTTACGGTGTGGCTTTACTGCCTATATCGTCGTATTTTTTTATAAAATTTACTGAAAGAAAGCTTTTGAAAAAGAACGGACAACGGCATACATTTTTGCTGTTGCCGTCTTTTTCGGTGCGCCGTAATTTTACATTTGAGTTTGATTGCGACCATGTAGGCGAGTGGGAAATGGGCATTAAAAAAATGCGTTTGCAAGATTTGTTTGGGCTATTCTCTTTTCCGCTTATTCGCGCAAGGCGTTCTGATTTTTCAATTAAGATTTCGGTTATGCCGAATGTACACGATTTAAGTATGAACAAACAAAGAGACAGCTTTGGCGGAACAGGCATTACGAGTGTTAAGTGTTCCGAAGACGGCGAACTTTTGGGAGATACAAGGCTCTACCGTGCAGGTGATTCTCTAAAGCGCATTAACTGGAAGCAAAGCGCACGAACCAAGAAGCTTTATTCCCGTATGTATGAAGTGAACCAAGGACCCAGGGCGGTTATTGTAGTTGATACTGCTGTTTTGGGTGATGGCATCGATAAAATAATAGATATTACAAGTGAATCTGCTCTTTCACTTGCGGAGTTCTTTATGTGTGAGGGGAATTTTGTAAGTGTTATCACTGTGCGAGAACAATCGGATAACGGAATGACAGATTATAATATAGAAAGTTCCGCCGATGTAATTAAATTGAGAGATATTTTCATAAATATGCCGTTTAGCATCGCTCAAGAAGAGTTGGAATTATCTTCAATTCAAAATGAAGAGATTATGGGCGCTGACAGAATTTATTTTATAACCTCAAACCCAGGTGGCAGTCTTATAAACGCTTTTGAAAATATCAATAAAAACGGCAAGGTTGCTTGTTGCATTGTGCCTACGGCAAAGCCTGTGGAAATAGACCCGTTATTTAGCAGTAAAACAAGCGGTATCGCGCGAGTATATATTAATTCGGCTGACCGAATTATAGAAGAGGCAGGTGCGGTATTGTAATGTTTGGATTTAAAACAAAAACTCAAAGAAAAGAAACCTTTATTGAGGTTTTGTGTAATCTCTTGAGTTGTTGGCTCATAACTGTTGGAACTTCTATTATTTTTGATTCGTATTTTGAAGTTCGAATCGGGGTTTCAACAATAGTATGGCAAACTTTGATAGCTGTTGCGGCGGCGGTGCTGCTGACGAAACGGTGGTGGGTGCCGCTTGTCAGTTTGTTGGCGCTGATATCTATATCGTTGATAACAGCTTACTTTTTGACGGATATTAGGGAACTTTTTAAACTGATCATAGGTTTCTTTAAATGGTGGTTTTCCGCTTGTCCGAGTGATTCGCAATTTTATTCTGATAAAGCCTTTTATGCAGCTCACACAATTATAAATATTTGTGTAGGGATTTTTTATTATTCGCTTTTACGCATAACCAAAAGAGCGTGGGTGGTAGCCGCATTTGCTTTAGGTGTTGTTATTTTCAGCTCTGCACAAGGCTATTCAGATTATGACCTTTTAGC
>JAFYLF010000049.1 GCA_017537195.1 Clostridia bacterium | reverse complement strand
TTTCCGTAAAGTCTTGCAGGGAACACCTTTGTGTCGTTGAGAACGAATGTGTCACCCTTGTCGAAGTATTCAAGAATGTCCTTGAAGAGCTTGTGCTCGATCTCATGCTCATATTCGCTGAGTGTTTTTTCTGTGATTGCTTTGCTGTATTTGTAATTTTCTATAAACTTAGGTACGTTATCGTATGCCAAAACAGTCAGCACAGCCGCAATGCCTACACCTATAACAATACCAATCGTTTTTTTGGAAAGCGACGGGAGTCTTGATGAAAAATGAAGTATGGGGTTTGTGTTCATATTATCGGTGCGTTTTGACGGTAAAAAGCACACTACTATAAATCCTAAAACATTAAAGAATAAACCGAGTATTCCCCAAGCTCTGCTTCGTCCTTTCAATTGTGCCAGCCTTGCAGAGAAAAAGGCACAGAACAAAATCAGCAACAACGCTGCGAAAACCAATACAATTGTCAAAATAATGTTCAAATTCAAAACGAGTTACTCCTAAAAATAGTAATACAAGTATATAATAATAGAAAACATTAAATTTTACAAGCATTTTATAATTAAAAATCTTTCATAATTGATTTTGCATATTTCATCCGAATCCAATCCAAAATAATCAAGAGGGTGAATTTATGAAAAAAATTATTTCTTTTATTCTAATAGCTTTTCTGTGCATTGGCATATATATAGGTATTCAACCAAACGAATACTCTTTTTATTCCGATCAGCCTATTGAATCCAATTACCCGTTCATAAAACTTGATCTCGGTACGCAGGAAACCTACGGTTCTGTGTTATCACAATCAATTTCTCAAGGCAAATACAAGGCAAAGGTAAAGCTTTTTGGTTTTTTACCCATAAAAGCCGCAAGAATAAATATTATTGATAATAAAAAGGTTATTCCTCTCGGTAAACCCTTCGGTGTTAAATTGTATACTGAAGGCGTAATGATTGTAGACATAACCGATTTTTTGCATAACGGTAAAATCCAAAACCCTGCTTACACCGCCGGCGTTCGTGAAGGTGATATCATTATCTCGTATAACGGAGTAAAAATAACATCAAATGAACAACTTGTAAAACAAGTGAAACTCTATAACGGATCTCCTCAAAAAGCAGTGATAAGGAGAAATAATCTCACTTTTGATGTTGACATCACTCCGCTTACAGACGATAGTGACGGCAATTACCGTATCGGTCTTTGGGTTAGGGACAGCACTGCAGGAATAGGTATGCTCACATATTTTGACCCTATCACAAATTCCTTGGTCGGTCTCGGACATTCAATTTCTGACAGCGACACCGGTGTTGTAATGCCTGTTTCAACCGGCGAGGTTGTCAGTGCCAAAATTGACGGCGTTGTCAAGGGTGTCAGCGGAACTCCCGGCGAACTTTTGGGTTCTTTTATTGAGGAGTCGGTGATTGGTGTTTTGACAGATAATTTAAAAACAGGCCTTGTGGCAACTTGTGTTACAGAAAAATTTTCTAAACAAGAAAGCTATCCGCTTGCAATTAAAGATGATATTAAGACCGGTCCTGCTAAGATCCTTTCCTGCGTAAACGGTACGGAAGGTGAGTGGTACGACATTGAAATAGTTAAAAAGAATAATAATTTGCAGGAAACCAAAAATATGGTGATAAAGATAACCGACCCCGATCTTATAGACCGTACAGGAGGCATTGTTCAGGGTATGTCGGGTAGCCCGATTATCCAGAACGGGAAGCTCATCGGCGCCGTTACCCACGTTCTCGTGGACGATCCCACCCGTGGCTACGGCATCTTTATCGAAAATATGCTTAACGCAGCATAAAAACACCGGGCAGATGTAATCCTCTGCCCGGTACTTTTATTATTGCGGAACTGCCTTGTTTCTAAATTCCCTTGGCGTAACACCAACCTGTTTTGTGAATTGACGGGTGAAAT
>JAFYLF010000048.1 GCA_017537195.1 Clostridia bacterium | reverse complement strand
AGTTCAAGAATAACTTCAAGTTCCTTGCCTTTTATACCGCTTTTTGCAAAACGGGGAGTCTGCCTCGTTGGCGTTGCGAAATGGGTATTTCCCCATCCACCGTTTCCACCCGTAAGAGCAATAAAGGGCTCTTTATCAGACATATCGTGAATTATGTCTCCCGATGCGGCATCTTTTATCAAAGTGCCTGCGGGAACAGTTATTATAACGTCCTGACCTTTTTTACCCGAGCATCTTGCGGCGCCACCATTTTCTCCGTTTTCGGCAACGAATTTTTTCTTATATTTAAAGTCAATAAGAGTATTAACGTGGTCGGAAACAACAAAAACAACGTTTCCGCCTTTACCACCGTCGCCCCCATCGGGTCCGCCGTTTGCTACGTATTTCTCTCTATGAAAAGATACGGCTCCGTTACCGCCGTTACCTGCTTTTATATAAATTTTTGCTATATCGGTAAACATATTTTCACCTTCCTAAAAAACAAGGCCTGTCAATCCGACAGGCCTTGTATAGCGTGGTTTTTACGATTAGTTAGCAGGATAAATGCTAACCTGCTTTTTATCCTTACCTAATCTTTCGAATTTAACTCTTCCGTCAACCATTGCGAACAATGTATCGTCAGAACCTTTTCCTACGTTAGTGCCTGGATGGATTTTAGTTCCTCTCTGTCTAACAAGGATATTTCCTGCTAAAACAAACTGTCCGTCAGCTCTTTTTACGCCAAGTCTTTTTGATTCGGAATCACGTCCGTTCTTAGTAGAACCAACACCTTTTTTATGTGCAAAAAACTGAATGCTTAATTTTAACATAATAATTACACCTCCGTAACTGATACTTTTATAAAATCTGGATACTCATCAAAAATAATCTCAAGCTGCATCTTAAATGCCTCAATAACTTTATTGGAATTCTCGCAAGGATTTTTTATAGAGAAAGAAAGATTTCCCTCTCCCATAATCTCAAAATCGCTTTCCATTCCAAAAATCTCACTAACGAGATTTACCGTCATATTGGTAGCAGAGGAAACCGCAGCGCAAACTATATCGCTACCTGCCTCGCTATACCCCGAATGACCGGATATTCTAAAGCCACTATAACCTTGATTACTTTTGAAAAATTCGGCGCAAATCATAATTTACGCGTTGATAGCCTGAATCTGAACTTTAGTATAAGGCTGTCTGTGTCCTATTTTGGTTTTTGAATCTTTTTTAGGTTTGTATTTGAAAACAATAACCTTTTTGCCTTTACCATTTTTAATAGCTTTGGCAGTAACAGTTGCACCGGAAACAAAAGGTGAACCAACAACGATGCCGTCTTCTTTACCAACGCAAAGAACTTCGTCAAAAATAACTTCAGCGTCTTCAGCAACGTTTAATTTCTCGATGTATATAACATCGCCTTCCTGTACTTTATATTGTTTACCGCCTGTTTTGATAACTGCGAACATACATAAAGCACCTCTCTTTCACATTAGACTCGCTAAACAAAGGCAAAAGCTTCACGCTTTTTTAAAAGCCCGTTTTATGCGGCTTATATAGTTTATCACAATAGAATTCAATTGTCAACACTTATTTTCAAATAAAACAGACCGTATTTTCGGTCGGTTTTATCTTTTTTAATACATGCCGCCCATTGCTCCTGCGCCCTGAGCCATTGGAGGTTCGGGTTCTTTGATATCGGCTACTATTGACTCTGTTGTCAAAACCATAGAAGCAATTGAAGCTGCGTTCTGAAGCGCACTTCTTGTTACTTT
>JAFYLF010000047.1 GCA_017537195.1 Clostridia bacterium | reverse complement strand
GCAAATGTTAATGCCGTTTGCGAGCTTATGCCTTATTCGTGCGGTCTTGCAAGAAATATTGAGCAGTGCTTAAATGATTTTAATATTCCCCTTAAATTAAGCCATACCGTAGTTAAAATTCACGGTAAGGAAAGACTTACGGGGGTTACCATCGCAAAGGTGGATGAAAAAAGAAAGCCAATTGCCGACACAATGGAATTTATTCCTTGTGATACTTTACTTCTTTCGGTTGGTCTTATTCCCGAAAACGAGCTTTCAAAGACTGCAGGGATAAGCTTAAATCCTGTTACAAACGGTGCATTTGTTGACCAGAACAGACAGACAGAGGTTGAAGGAATTTTTGCCTGCGGTAATGTTCTTCACGTTCACGACCTTGTTGACTTTGTTTCGGAGGAAGCGGAAATTGCAGGCGAAAGCGCTGCCGATTATATAACCGGCGTTAAAGAGGAAAAAACCGATATTACCTTAAGCGTTGACGGAAAAATCCGTTATACCGTTCCTTCCAAGATTACCGCTAAAAAGGATGTTAAGGTATATTTCAGAGTTGCCGACGTATTTAAAAACGTTAAGATAAACGTTCATAACGGAGATGAGCTTGTATTCTCCAAAAAGGCAATCAAGGTGGCTCCGGGAGAAATGGAATGTATAACACTAAAAAAGGAAGCATTGGAAAATGCAAATGAACTTAAATTCAGTCTGGAGGTATTATAATGATAAGAGAATTAACTTGTATTGTATGCCCTCAGGGCTGTAGCTTAAAGGTTGAGCTTGATGGCAAAAATATTATTTCGGTTTCGGGAAACACTTGCCCAAGGGGAGAAAAATATGCAATTTCCGAATGCACAAATCCCGAAAGATGCGTTACCTCAACCGTAAGATGTGAAAATGGTGAGGTGGTTGCAGTTAAAACCGACCGTCCTATTCCGAAAGAAAAAATATTTGAATGCATGGAAATTATAAATAAACAAATTGTTACCTTGCCAATTTCCATCGGAGATGTTATAATTACCGATGTGTTTGGAGCAAACATTGTTGCCACACAAAATAAATTTTAAGAGGTGTCTTGATGGATACAATAAAATTTGAAAAAAAGAGTGCAAAAATGGTTGCGCATCGTGGTGTCAGCGGGCTTAAGCCTGAAAATACCATAGAAGCATTTACCTTAGCCGGTGAAAAAACCTATTACGGTATTGAATGCGATGTTCACACAACTCTTGATAAAAAATATGTGGTGAATCACGATTTTCATTTAGAAAGATGCTATGGCGCAGAGGGTCAGGCGGAGGAAAAAACCTTAGCGGAATTAAAGGAGCTTAAAAACGTTGAAAACGGTGCACCTATTCCCGAATATATTGATTATCTTGAGGTTTGCAAAAAATATAATAAAATTGCGGTTGTTGAAATAAAGGGCTTATACAGCGAGGATGAAATAAAAGGCCTTGTTGAAATAACTAAAAATGCCAAATATCTTCATAACACCGTTTTCATTGCATTTGATTTACTTAACCTGATCAGAATAAGAGAAATGCTTCCCGAGCAGACTCTTCAGTATCTTACCGAGGTTTATAATGAAAACATTTTAGATGCTTTAAACAGATACAATCTTGATATTGATATCCGCCACAGAGCTCTTACCAAGGAAATGATAGACGAGGTTCACGAAAACGGCCATGTGGTTAATGCATGGACT
>JAFYLF010000046.1 GCA_017537195.1 Clostridia bacterium | reverse complement strand
CCCGCATCCGAACCCCAGGTGCGCCATATAATTTTTTTGCGAGCGGTATTTTTGATTTTAAGCACCTCTATCGGCGCACAGGATAAATTATGTATAAACAACCAATCACATTTTTTTGCACATTCATTTATTACCTTGGCGGTGAGCTTTGTTTCGCCCACTGCCCATACTATATTGGCTGTTTCTTTTAGCTCCTCATAGGCCTCTTTGTTTACGGTAACAAACAAATGCTCCGCCTTATCAAATCCGTTCTCCTCACGAGTAAGAACGTCGATTAATGCTCTGTGGAACTGTGTTACCTTACCCGAAAACAGGTGTATATATTTATGTTTTGTCATTTTTCTATTAAACTCCATACCTGCCTCCGAACAAATTAACGTGTTTATTTTTCCACCGACTTTTTGTGCCTTAATTTAGCTAAAATATTTTTGAATCCCTTATACCTTATATATAGAAGCACCGCTTCTATGCGACGCCAAACGGCAACTATGGGATGTCCCACCGCCATAATTCTCGCCCTTTTGCGGGAATACTGGGCATCGGGTATAACGTATCTCGGATGCTTTATAGGAAAGTCTATTTCATAGGTTTCCATATTAAACACCCGACGAATACCACGGGGCAACATTTTATACTCTGTAGCATGTGCTCCGTTGGCCGTGCAACCGATATTACATATCATATTTTTTGCGGGAATTATATAAAGTCGATGCTGTGCATATATTTCAAAACGATGATAAAACTCACCGCCGGCGGGGCGGTTTGCATAAACGCCATTTTCGGCGTAGCCGTTTAAGCGTTTCCAAAAAATCTTTTCCTTTTTCGTCTGTTCCTTTAAAAGATTCATTATATACTCATCTTTACCGTACGCAAACGACGGGTCTCTCTGTTCGTACGCTCTTTTCCAACCCGCCATGCCCCAAATTGAGCCTTCATCGGCAAAGAAGTAATCGGAACTCGCACGCTCCCACTTGCCGCAATGGTTCATTCCGCAAATTGCCTCAATTCGCTCGTCATCCTTGTATTTTTCGAGCAATTCGGCACAGAACTGAAAATAACTTACCGACGGAACGTAGTCATCCTCTAAGAAAACACATCTATCAACCTTAGACCAAATTAGTTCTGAGCCTTTTTTACCCATAGCATAAAGACCGTTATTCTTTTCTTCGTAAATGCGATATACTTCACATTCCCAGTCAATGCCTTCATCAATTAGTTTGCGGTTCTCTCTTATCGCTTCCCACTCTTTTTCGTTTCTGCCGCCGTCGGACACTAAAAACAAAATTGAGGGTCTCGCCTTTTTTATTACCTCAAATTGTTTTTTTTGACATTCGGGTCTTATCCATATATTTACCCTAACCGGCACGTCAACTAAATACGGTTTCATGTTAGCTCCTTAGAAAAAGTTTGTTATATATTATGTATGTCATAATACATTTCAAGATACTCTTTTGTGTTCTTTTCGCGGTCGTGTGCCTTTTCGGCCTTTGCGACGGCTTTTTTTGAAAATTCGCAAGCCAAGCCGTCGTTTGAGAACACCTCGTCTATACGCTGTGCAAGATAAGGATATTCTTGGAAAT
>JAFYLF010000045.1 GCA_017537195.1 Clostridia bacterium | reverse complement strand
TCGCAAATATTTATTTGATATATCGGACCCATCGCCGCAGTAACCTCTTTCGCACTAGTTAAATAATTATTTGGGGGTGCCTAAAAACCAAAAAAGCACCCCCACGGGTGCGTAATGCAATAAAACAAAAAGCACACCCGTCTCGGATGTGCATAAATCTCTCGAAAGCTATTATAAAGCTCTTTCAGGCGATAAATATGACATCCGATAATTCTTAGTTTTCATCATTTTCATCGCCTCCTTTGTTTATATTTGGAATTTATTTCCCTTGCATTATATCATACTCTAACAGTCAAGTCAATCGCTAACAGGTTTATTTTCATCAACCATTGGTTAAAACAATAAAGCCCTTGCAGTTTAAATCCGCAAGGGCTTTTATCAATCTACATTAACGCCTTTTTTAAAGAGCTTAATATTAACAAAGCACAGCAAAATCGATACCACAGTATATACTACAATAGCGATATATATCACAGATTTTAAGGTGCCAATATTTATCATATCGTTTGTTACAAATAAATTCATAAAATTTTCGTTAAAAAGCGCAACAATAAACATTACTATAAGCACAAAACTTTGCGTCACACCAAAGGCTATAAACCCAAACAGCACCGAAAGTCCTGTTTTGGCATTATTCATTTTATGTCCTATTATAATTCCTGTGAAACCGCATTGAAGTATATTGAGAAATTCCAAAAACAGTATGAATAAAAGCACCAGTAAAATTGTCAAAACCGAGCTATCATAAAGCTCTGCTACAGGGAGCATTAGATTTTTCAAAAATAGTAAATTTTCCTTTGAATAATAGGCTATAAAAAGCACAGCGCCTATAACTACAAAGCTTGTAAAAAGGGTGATTACCGAAGTTAAAATCTTTGAAAAATAATGAGTGTGCTTTTCTACGGGAAGTGTATGGGTGAGGTATGACTCATCACCGTAGAAATTATGCTTAAAACGCACCCACATTCTCATAAGATTGTTTATTAAAGTACTGCACAACATCGAAATTGTCGCACCGGTTGTAATCTGACCGAGTATATCCAACACAAATGAGTCCTCGAAACTGAAAAAAACTCTCGTAAGCAGCCCGAAAAATGTCGCCAAACTATAAAAAATTATCAAAAACTTAAATATATACTGTAAATCATATTTCATCAACTTTTTCAGCATTTGAACATCCTCCTGAAAATTTCATCAATAGAGCCGTTTTCTTTTACTCGCAGTTCATCGGTAGCCGACTGTAACACAATTTCCCCATCATTTATAAATATTACCTCGTCCAAAATACGCTCTATATCACTTATTAAGTGTGTGGAAATTATAACCGAAGCGCCCTCGGCAAAATTGGTGAGAATTGTATCCAAAATATAGTCGCGGGTTGCGGGATCAACACCGCCTAAGGGCTCGTCAAGGATATAAAGCTCGGCTTTACGGCTCATAACAAGGACGAGTTGCAATTTTTCTTGCATACCCTTACTCATTTTTGTAATCTTCAAATCAGTCGAAAGCCCTAAATCTTCGAGCAGTTTTCTCGCCTTTTCGGGATCGAAATTATCATAAAATCCCTCAAAATATTTTATAACCTTTTCGATTGTCATACCCTTATCAAGATAGGTACGCTCGGGCAAATAGGAAATCACCGATTTACTGCCAACGCCCACTTTTTGTCCGTTTATAAGCACTTGCCCCGAAGTGGCAGTCAAAAGGTCATTTATAAGCTTTATAAGAGTGGTCTTACCCGTACCGTTTTTGCCAAGAAGTCCTATAATCTTGCCCTTAGGTATTGTTAAATTAACATTCTTTAAAACTTTTTTGCTTCCGTAATTTTTACACAAATCAACACATTTTAACAGTTCCATTAATCTCTTCCTCCAAACTCTTCAAGATATTTAATAGCCAATCCACTGTCAAAACCGATATCAGCCATCGACTCAATAAACTTTTTCGAAAGCGCATCGGCGTATTCTTTTTTATATTTTTCAATAAGCTCTTGGTTTTCGGTGACAAACTTCCCGTTTGTGCGCTCGGTGAAAATAAGCCCACAGTCTTCCAACTCGGAAAGTGCCCTTTGTAATGTATTGGGGTTTACCTTACATTTGAGCGCTAAATCTCTGACAGACGGCAGGCGTTCCCCTGCTGAAAGTTTACCCGAAATTATATATATTTTGATTTGTTCAACAAGCTGAACATAAATCGGTATATTATTATCAAAAGAAAATGTCACCTTACCACCTCGCACTGTATCAATTGCTTAATACAATAATACAATGAAATTATTATTTTGTCAAGAAGAAAGTTTAAAAGTAAATAATTACTTGTTCGAATCCCTTATAAAATAAAAATAAAGAAGTCACAACCTAAAGGTCGTAACTTCTTTATTGGCACGCTGAAAGGAATTTTGTCTCGGCGCTCCCGCGCCTATCGCCTCGCTGACGCTCGTTGCCACGTCGGCGAAAACAACCATTTAGGTTGTTTTCTTCCGCTTACGCTCCCTCCTTGTTCGAATCCCTTTCTCTATATAAAAATTAAAAGAGAGCAACATCTTCGATGTCACTCTCTTTTAATTGGCACGCTGAAAGGGATTCGAACCCCCGACCCTCTGCTTAGAAGGCAGATGCTCTATCCAACTGAGCTATCAGCGCATACACTGTATTTTCCACAGCAATGGCTATTATACCATATACATTTAGAATAATCAAGTGATTTTTAAAAAAATCCCCGAAAAATTTTCGGGGATTAAATATTATGCCTTAACCTTTTTTGAAACGAAAAACAATGCAACTGATGCTACAAGCACCATAACTACATAAATCATATTGTCGTTAGTCTGGGGTGACAAAACATTATTTTCCTTTTCAACTGCAGTTGCTGTCTTACCGTCAACAACAATGGCAATCTTTTCAACTGCTTCTTCAAGTTTGAAAGTAATCTTACCGTCCTTTACAGTAGGAGTTATTGACACAACTTCCTTACCATTTTGAAGCAACACATAAACTTCCGAAGAAGCTGAAATACCTAAAACATCCAATGTTACGCTTAACGGATACCTGGGTTCGCCCTCAACTTCTACTGTGTAATGTCCTACAATCTTCAATGTGTTATTTTTAGTTTCATCTTTAAGACCTTTTAAAGCATTGTAAAAATCGCTGTTAACCTTTCCATCGATTTTTCTTAGCCTGAAAACAGCAGCCTGTTCATTGGTGTCTATTGCAGAAACAGCCGAAACCACACCCTGCGCTTCAGCCGAGGGAGCGGCAAAAGCAACACATACACTCGCAGAAATAACCAAAACCGCAATTAACAAAAATGCAAGAACCTTTTTCATAATATTTATTCTCCTTTTAGTTTGTTTTTATATAAAATAAATTTAAAACCGTTTCATATAATGCTTCTTCATCTGCTTCAAAGGTTTCATACGTGCCGTCAAAACCTACCTGTCCTTTAACGGAATAAAGGTTTACATTTGCCTTTGAAATTTCAGTTGCAAGATAAGCAACCTGAGAAACATCAATATTAGTGACTGAATTTTTCGCAACCTTTTTATACAAATCGACAGGCAACGATAAATCATTTGCAAAAGCGGATTTTGCTGACGACATAAATGATTTTATAAACCCGATGTGTCGGTTCATTCTGGGCTCGTTACTTTCCTTGCGATATCTTAAATATTGCAAAACCTTAGAGCCATTTAAAACAACTGTGTTACCCTTAGACCAAGCCGCTTCAGAATCAGTCATATCCTCAGGCACAGTCACCTTAACACCGCCAACACTATCAATAATTTGGGGTATTCCATCCATAAAAATTGTATAATATGAATTTATCGGCAGGTCATACAAAAGTTTTGATACCGCCTTGCTTGTCAGCATTGACGAATGCTCATCATCCTTGCCGTAAACAAAAGAAAGACAAATCTGCGCACGGTCAGTATCAAGAAACTCATTGTTCATATCATAAACATCGATATCCGCCAATGTGTTTCGCGAAATTGCCAGAATATTTAAATTATTCGTTTCAGTGTCAAGCGACATAAGATAGAGCGCATCTGCCTGACGGTAATTTTTATTGGCTTTATTATCTTTATCAACACCGACACAAAGAATATTTATCAAATTTTCATTATAAACATAGCTTTGTCCGTTATGGTAAATCTCTCCGCTATCACCGTAAGCATCCTCACTTGAAAGCTGGTCATCCATAAGGCTCAATTGCTCACGCAAACGAACTTCACCAAGCTTTATAAAGCCGAAAATTCCGCCCGTTATTACCAATATAACAGCCAATACAATGCTTATTACCTTAACTGCCTTACGGGTTTTGGCTGTCATAAACTAAAACCCCCGAAACTAAAAATCTTTTTGATTTATCATTCATACAAGTAGAAAGTGTTATGATTTTATCGTCAGCAGTAACCTCAAGGTCTTTCTTTATTTGCGAGTTCATATCCCTGACAGAACATATTTCTTCTAAATAAGCAGTTCGGTTCTCCGCTAAATCAAAATTACGACTTGCAAGAATATGTTTATCATCCCAGGTGCATGCAGCGAAAATTTCATATTTCAAAATTCGGTTTTCCAAATAAATATTGATGTAGCGGTTTTCTTCAAAAAACGAGGCATCGCGGTACTTCTTCAAAGAACCGAACATTGTACCATTTTTCATATTATGGCCATATATCAAGGTGTTGAAATCCGAAAAATCTTTTTTGTTATAATCTTCGGTATAGATACTGCCGTAAGCCGACCATTTACCGTTGACTGTGTGATTTAAGTAATATTCGTTACTATCGCCCTGCAAAATAGGGTAATCCACATTTACTTCGGGAATATTTATCCATGCATAAATATCGGGATTAGCATTTTTAAGCTTATCGAAATCAACCGGAACATCCACTTTCTCGGCTTCGGGCTTTTTATCGGACGATACCGTAACATCGTTTGCGAAACGCTCAAATTGCTTTACTTGATAAAAATGAAATCCAAAATATCCAATACACGAAATAAATATTAAAAGTGACACTATCAAAACACATCTTGAGACAATTTTTCTTGTCTTGTTTATGATAACGCACCTCCGAAAAACAAATCCAATTAATCATTAAAATTATACTACACAAATTTTCTTTTGTCAACTTGTATTCTTCGACAAAAAAGTGTATAATTATCTAAACAAAACAAAAGGAACAAACTTATGGAAAAAGAACTTTGGAGTTATTTAAAAACCGCACAAAAGCCCATCGTGTTGTACGGCATGGGCAACGGCGCTGATAAAATAATAAACACCCTCAATTTTTTCGGCATTGAATTTCAGGGTGTTTTTGCAAGTGACGGTTTTGTGAGAAACAAACTCTTCCATGGGCATAAAATTTGCTCTTATAGTGAACTTAAAGAAAAATTTGGCGATATGATTGTGCTTCTATGCTTCGGAAGCAGTCTTCCAGAAGTTATTGAAAATATCAAAAAAATCGCAAGCGAGCAAGAATTATACGCTCCCGAAGTCCCCGTTATAGGCGGCGGTCTTTTCACAAAAAAATATTATGACGTGCAAAAGCAAAATTTTGATTTCGTTCGTTCAAAACTCGCCGACGAAATTTCGGTAAAAACTTTTGATAATATACTAAAATATAAATTAAGCGGTAAAATAGATTATCTACTCGATTGCGAAGTTTCACCCGATGAGCCTTATAATTCTTTCTTGAAACTTCAAAACGAAAACTTTATTGACCTTGGCGCATATAACGGCGACACTGTAGCCGGTTTTATAGGCCATTGTCCCGATTACCGACAAATCACTGCGGTGGAGCCCGACAAAAAAACATTCAAAAAACTTCAAACAAACACGGAAGACATAAGTAATATCACACTTATAAATGCTTGTGTTTCAGACAAATGCGGTATGTTGCCTTTTGGCTCAAAGGGTGGGCGAAACTCAAGCTTGTCACAAGACGGCGATATGCTTAAAAGCATTACTGTTGATTCACTCAAAACCGATACCTCATTCATTAAGATGGATGTTGAGGGTGAGGAAGTCGGCGCTATTTTGGGCGCAAAAGAAACCATCATAAAAAATAAACCGAAAATGCTCATTTCGGCTTATCACCGAACAGATGACTTTATAAAAATACCCCAAACGGTGCTTGACATTCGAAATGACTACAAAATTTATATGCGCCATTTCAAATATCTACCCGCCTGGGATACAAATTTTTACTTTATTTAGTTTATATCTTTTTCTATTTGCTTCTTTAGTTCTTCTAAAGAGGCAAATTTTATTTCTTGGCGTAAAAATTTTTGGGGAATAATCTCAACTTCCCTTCCGTACAAATCCCCCGAAAAATCTTTAATAAAGGTTTCGCTTATGATATACTCGCTCTCGAATGTCGGGCGGATACCGATGTTGGTAATGCCGTTATAAACATTTCCATCAAACAAAACCTTTGTTTTATAAACACCAAATTTAATTTTAACCAAATCTTCGGGATAACGCTGATTGATTGTTGGAAAACCAATCGTTCTTCCTCGGCTATTTCCTCTTTGAACCTTAGCAGTAAATGAAAATTCACTTTCTAACAATTCATTCGCCTTTTGAATTTCACCTTTTTTTAAAAGAGTTCGAATTGCGGTTGACGAAACAATTTGTCCATCTTTTTTAACCGCTTCGCAAACACGGCACTCTATTCCCTTTTGTTCGCAAAAGCTCTTTAAAAGTTCAGTATCCCCTTTACCGTTTTTCCCAAAACGGTAATTAAACCCGCAGGAAATAACCGATGGTTTAAATTTCTCAAATAAAAATTCTAAAAACTTTATGGGCTCTGTATTTTTTACCTCACAAAATTCAAGAATTTCAATTTCCTCGAAACCTAAATTCTTTAGAATTTCTTTTCTTTTTGAAAAAGGCATTAAAAGTTCGAAATTGTTTTCAAATTCCATTTTAGGCGGTGCCGCAAAGGTAACCGCCACTTTTTTATAGCCACTGGGCAAACTTAAAACAACACGGTGCGCAATATGAACCCCGTCAAATGTGCCAAGCGCTATTGCAGTTTTCATTTCGCCACCGCCTTGTAATTGAATAGGTTAGGCGAAACAATTTTGTTTCGCCGCAAAATCTTTGATATTGCGACAAATTTTTTCTAAAAATTTGTCCTTTTCAATTGAAATGAGTGTTGTGCAAAATTAAATAATATAATTTAATTTTGCTGAAGCCACTTTGAAAGTGGCTTATCGAAACGCTTTTGAGCGTTTCGACTAACTACAATCATTATAATCGTTTATTATACATTTAATATTAAGCCTGTTATTTGGAATATCAGCCACACCGATACCCAAAAACAAATTGCCAAATTTCACTCTTATAAGCTCATTTTCAGTTATATTTTCAATGTGAAGTCTTGAAAAATCCAGCTGACCGCCATTGCAGAAACGCACCGCCTGTTTTTCGGTGATATTTACCGCTCTCAAATGGGTAACCGCTGTCTCCTCGCTCACGATATAATCAGCAATATTTTCATTAGTAAGCTCTTTAAGAGCCACACATTGACAAATATCAAACCCGCAAGCGCTTGTGCGCTCGAGCGCCGATAAAGTAGCTCCGCAACCCAAAAATTCACCGATATCACGAGCAAGGGAACGTATATATGTACCTTTTGAAACCTTAACATCAATAGTAAAACAGTTTTCCTCATCCAAAGGCGACAACAAATCTATGCTGAAAATTTCGATTTCACGCTTCGGTATTTCCACGGTTTTCCCTTGCCGTGCCAAATCATAAAGACGAACACCGTCTTTTTTGAGTGCGCTATACATTGGCGGTGTTTGAAGAATTTTACCTTTAAAATTTTCGAGTGCTTTTAGCAGTTCTTCATTTGTAACGGTTACTTCTTTTTTAGATAAAACTGTTCCCGTTATATCTTCGGTATCGGTTGTAACGCCGAGCTTTATGGTAGCCTTATAACGCTTTTCTCCGTCAAGCATAAGTGATGATAGGGCTGTCGCTCTACCTAAAAATATCGGCAAAACACCTGTCGCCATTGGGTCAAGTGTACCTGTATGCCCCACTCGTTTTTCATGAGCCATTCGCTTTACGGCTGAAACCGCCGAAAAGGAAGTAATCCCCGACGGTTTACAAAGCAGTAGAAATCCCTGCATTTTGCTCCTCCAAACATTCACTAACTGCCAAGAGTACCTTTTGCTTGACTTCTTTAAGGTTTCCTTTAACTGAAGCACCTGCAGCGCCTCTGTGACCGCCGCCGCCTAATTTTTTACAAATCTCACTTGCATCAAAAGGCTCATAAGTACGGACAGAAACCTTGAACTCATTATCATCGGTTTGCTTCATAGTAACACCGACTTTAACACCGTCAACACTGCGTGAAATTACCGCTATGCCCTCAAGCTCAGTACCGCTGCAACCTGTTTTTTCCTGCATTTCGGCAGTTACACACAAGAGCATACACTTATCTTCAAAATGAAATTCAGCAGTTTCTAAAACCTGTCTTTCAAGGTCGATAAGCTTTTTGGACTTTGTATCAAACATAAGACGGTTAATTTCACTTGCATTTATATTGTAATCATAAAGCATTGCGGCAATAATATGGGTTTTTGCTGTAACAGTGGAATACTTAAAGCTTCCTGTATCGGTTGCAATACCTGTATAAAGTGCCTTTGCTGTGATATCGTTAATATTGACCCTCATAAGAGTTAATAATTCGAAAATGATTTCAGCAGTAGCAGCGGCATCGGCATCCAAATAAAGATTTTTAGCAAATTGGGTATTTGAAATATGATGGTCAATGTTAAGATCAACTATATCGCCAAATTCCTCTTTCAAATCGCCAAGTAATCTTTTATCCGCAACATCAACCGCAATTACAGTTGCATTTTCACGAGTCACATGGTCAGTAATACGGGCAAAATAATCATATTTTTGCGGAATTACATCAGGGCAGATAACACAAGCCCTTTTACCGATTTCATTAAGCCCGTAATAAAGCGCATAAGCCGAGCCCAGTGTGTCGCCATCAGGCGATGCATGGGTTAAGATAATATAATTATCGTGGCGCTTTAAATACTTGGCGCACTGCTTTAAAGTAAGCTTTTGGCAACCGGTATTATCCTTCTTTTTCATTATCATTTTCCTCATTAAAAGAATCAATAATTCTTGATATATTTGCGCTGTGCTCTATTGAATCGTCAGCCACAAAGCGAAGTTCGGGCACTTTACGGAGTTTAAGGCGTCCGCCGAGTTCTCGGCGCAAAAAGCCTGAAGCGTTCTTTAAGGCTTTGACCGAATTTACTGTCGATTCATACCCCTCAATAGCACTGATATATACCGTTGCATAAGAAAGGTCGCCTGAAACATCAACCTTTACTATGCTTAAAAGACGGCTTACGCGAGGGTCCTTTACTTCACGCAAAAGCTCTGATAAAGCAATCTTTATATCAGAGGTTATACGGTTTATTCTGAATCCAGCCATTAGTCTCTATATTCCTCCATAATAAAGGCTTCGAAAACGTCGCCCTCCTTAATATCGGCAAATTTTTCAAGACTGATACCGCATTCGTAACCCTGTGCCACTTCCTTAACATCATCTTTAAAACGACGAAGTGAGTCAATCTTATCTTCGCAAATTACGAAGCCGTCACGAACAACACGGATCTGACAAGCACGGGTAACCTTACCGTTTGTAACATAACAACCCGCAACTGTACCAACCGAAGAAATCTTATAAACGCTGCGAACCTCAACAGTACCGAGTTGATTTTCACGGTATTTGGGAGCCAACATACCCTTCATAGCGGCTTCAATTTCTTCTATACAGTCATAAATTATGCGGTACATACGCATATCTATTCCTTCACGTTCAGCCATTGCTTTGGCAACCGCATCAGGACGGATATTAAAACCAACGATAATAGCGCCAGAAGCCTGTGCGAGCATCACGTCAGACTCATTAACAGCACCAACACCGCCATGGATAACGCTGACTCTAACTTCTTCGTTAGAAAGCTTTTGCAAACTCTCTTTAACCGCTTCAACCGAGCCTTGAACATCGGCTTTAACGATAATATTAAGCTCTTTAAGGTCACCAACTGACAGGTTTTCAAAGAGATTATCAAGTGTAACCTTTTGCTTAGCGTTATTAAGGTCATCTTTAGCCTTTTGCTTTCTCTGTTCAACAAGCTGACGGGCAAGTCTTTCGTCCGATACAGCGTCGAAAATGTCACCCGCATTGGGAGTTTCAGCAAGACCTGTAATTTCAACAGGTACAGAAGGACCAGCAGTCTTTAAAACCTTGCCGTTTTCGTTTGTCATAACACGGACACGACCTACCGAAGTGCCCGCAACAATTATATCGCCTGTTTTGAGTGTGCCGTTTTGAACAAGCAAGGATGCCACAGGACCACGTCCCTTGTCAAGACGGGCTTCGATAACGATACCTTTAGCACGTCTGTCTGGGTTGGCTTTGAGCTCTTGCATTTCAGCAACAAGCAAAATATTTTCAAGCAAATTATCAATACCCATATGGGTTTTAGCAGATACGGGAACACAGATAACATCGCCGCCCCATTCTTCAGGAACAAGCTCATGTTCGGTGAGCTGTTGTAAAATACGGTCGGGGTTAGCTTCGGGCTTATCCATTTTATTGATAGCCACTATAACCTGAACCTCGGCAGCTTTGGCGTGGTTAATAGCCTCAATAGTTTGTGGCATTATACCGTCATCAGCCGCAACAACCAATACCGCAATATCAGTAGCCATAGCACCACGCTGACGCATCGAAGTGAACGCTGCGTGACCTGGTGTGTCAAGGAATGTAATATCATTTCCGTTGCAGTTTACTCTGTAAGCACCGATATGCTGAGTAATACCGCCCGCTTCAGTATCAGTAACAGCAGTATTACGGATAGCGTCAAGAAGTGATGTCTTACCGTGGTCAACGTGACCCATTACAACAACAACAGGACTTCTCGGCTTCAAGTTTTCAGCATTATCTTCGGTATCGTCCATAATCTGTTCTTCGATTGTAACAACAACCGCACGTTCTATTTTAGCGCCCATTTCGGTTACAACGATTTCAGCAGTATCATAGTCAATAACCTGATTTACAGCTGCCATCATACCAAGCTTCATAAGTTCTTTAATAACCTCTGCGGCGGTCTTCTTCATAGCTGCTGCTAATTCGCCGACTGTGATTTCATCGCCGACTGTAACAGTAATAGGTGTCTTTTTGATACGCTCAAGCTGAAGTCTGCGCATCTTGTCAGCTTCTGTCTCTCTCTTTGCGCCTTGCGGACGGCGGTAATCCTGAGATTTTTGCTTAATCTTCTGCTTACGGGAGAAGTTATCTCTCATCGAGTTTGCAGGAGCGATATTCTCATATTTTTCATTATATTTATCAATATTGATATTAGAAGTACGGGTATCAATATGACGGATTTCCGCAGGGCCTCTCTTTGGAGCCTCTCCTGCGACTTTATCCTTCTTTTTAGATACAAAGGGTTGAGGATCAGAAGGCTTGTGTTCCTTTTTGGGTTCTTCCTTTTTAGGTTCAGCCTTTTTAGATTCAACCTTTTTAGGTTCTTCTTTTTTAACCTCTGCTTTTTTAGGCTCAACAGCCTTAGGTGCAGAAGCAATTTTGCCGATTTTTTTAGTTTCGGCTTTGGGTTCGGTTTTTGGCTCTTCTTTTTTAGGCTCTTCCTTCTTTTCGCCGTTTTGTGCAGCTGCGGCAGCCTTTAACTGCTCTAAAATAGCCATTTGCTCTAAAAGCTTCTTATTCTTTTCTTCTTCACGGGCTTTCTTGGCTTTTTCACGTGCTTCCGCACCGGTTGCAAAATACGTCTTAAAGTCCTTAACTTCGTTATCCTTAGTTATTTTATTAAAAAACAAACCAATTTCCGCTTCATTAAGTGCGGTGCTTGATTTCTTTTCAGTTCCTGTAAGTTCGGTAACAATAGCTATTACCTCTTTCGAACTCATAGAAAAATCTTTAGCAAGTTCGCTGATTTTATATTTATTGGTCATTGGCATAGCCTCCTAAAGTTTTAGATATTGCATTGGCAAAACCATCATCATTAACGGAAATTATTCCGCACTTTCTACCGACAGCCGCCGATAAATCTTCTATGGTTATATTTTTTAAAATAATAGAATTGATATTTTTATTATGAGCAAAAAACGCAATTTCCTTTTGGCTTTTTGGTGACAAGTCACAAGCACAAACAATAAGCCTTGACCTATTCTTTTTTATGCTCTCTCTTGCCTTATCCATTCCAAATTCGAGATTTCCCGATTTGGAAGCAAAGCCCAAAAGTGTTAAAACCTTACCAGTCACTCTTTTTCAAGGTCCCTTTCAATCTGGCTATATATTTCTGCCGAAATCTCACAAGAAAAAGCTCTCGAAAGCGCACCTGTTTTTTGCGCCTTTTTAAGACATTCGCAAGATTTGCAGATATATGCCCCTCTGCCGTTTTGCTTTCCTGTTAAATCAAGCTTAATTTCACCTTCGGGAGTCTTGACAATTCTCACAAGCTCTCTTTTAGGTTTCATTTCACGACATGCGGTACACATTCTCATTGGTATTTTTTTACTACTCATAATAAAATCTCGCTTTATATAATATTACGGAACGTCGTAGGCGCCGTCCCCTACAAAATTATTCGCCGAAAAATCCGCTTTCGGGGTGAATGTCTATCTTCCAGCCTGTAAGTTTAGCGGCAAGACGTACATTTTGTCCCTTATTACCGATTGCAAGGGATAACTGCTCTTCGGGAACACTTGCCTTGCAAACCTTGGGTTCTTCGGATTCAATTTCAACCCTTGCAACTCTTGCGGGAGATAATGCTTCTGCCACAAAGAGTGTGGGGTCTTCACTGTATTTTACGATATCAATTTTTTCGCCTGCAAGCTCGTTAACAATATTATTAACACGCTCGCCCTTAGGACCGATACAAGCACCTACTGCATCTACTTCGGGGTCTGGTGAATATACAGCAATCTTAGTTCTTGAACCTGCTTGACGGGATACTGCCTTAATTTCAATAGTACCGTCGAAAATTTCGGGAACTTCCTTTTCAAAAAGGCGCTTTACAAGACCTGGATGTGTACGGGATAACATAATACGTGCGCCACGTTCGGTTTCCTTAACATCAACTACATAAACTTTGATATGGTCGCCTTCTTTAAGCAATTCGTCAGGCACTTGTTCAAGCTTCGGCAAGGTAGCTTCGCTATGACCGATGGTGAGAATAGCGTTACCTGTCTTGGGATCAATCTTTTGAACAACAGCGGTAACAAGCTCACGGGTTTTGCTTTGGAATTCTGCCAAAGTCTGTCCTCTTTCAGCCTCACGCACACCCTGACGGAAATTATTTTTAGAATTTTGCGCTACAACACGACCGAACTTTCTTGTATCGAGCTTGATATCAACAAAGCCTTGTTCGATAGATTTTGGGTCGATAGCGGCAGCCTCTTCCTTTGAAATTTCGGTATAAGGGTCCATAACCTCGTCAACAACAGTTTTACGTGCTGTAACCGAAAAGATTTGATTTTCGCAATCGATAATGCAGGATACGATTTCATTTCCGCCATAGTCTTTACGAGCAGCCACAACAATAGCATCTGCAATCTTTTCTGCTATGAATTCCTTTGGAATACCTCTTTCTTCTTCCATAAGAGCCAATGCGGTAAAAAATTCCGCAGTGTTATCAGTCTTTTTAGTTTTCTTCGCTTTAGCCATTTTTTCTTGATTCCTCCAAACAATATTATTCAAAATCGCATAAATTTGCTTTTGATATATCTTTTAAAGCAAATTCATAAATTTTGCCTTGGGCGTCTATCCTAACTGTATCCTCACAAGAAATAAGCAGTCCCTCAAATTCTTTAACGCCCTCAATCGCTTTATAAAGTTTAACCTTTATCTTTTGCCCTAAAACCTTTTCAAAATGCCAAGGTTTTACAAGCTCACGTTCTAACCCGCAAGAGCAAACCTCAAGATAATAAGATTTATCAATCGGGTCGGCCTCGTCAATCACAGGGTCAATAGCATGGGATACATTGGTGCAATCATCAATATTTATGCCGTCAGGCTTATCAATAAACACACGCAAATACCACGAAGCCCCCTCTTTAATAAAGCGGACATCCCAAAGCTCAACGCCTTGTGCTTCAACCGTTTCTTTTATAAGTTCATACACTCTTTCAGCAGCGTTTGCCATGCTTTACCTCCTTGCAAAACAAAAGTGAGCGGCTCACTTGCCACTCACCTTTCTTACGAACTGTCGTTATTATAACATAACTATTTTAAAAAATCAAGTACTTTTTTTACGGGGTATTTTCTTTAATACCCGCTAAAATCTCGTCATCGTCGCCGCCACCCATAGGTTCTTCGCCCTCATAGGTGTTTTTATAAATTTTAACCACAATATCAGCATTAACCTGATTACTGTGTTCAGGGGTTTGGGTTAAAATTACACCGGGTTCGCTTTTTTCGTCATATTTTTCAAGCACTTCGATATTTTCATAAAGGAAGCCCGCCTTTAAAAGCTCAAGCTTTGCGGTTTGCTCGTCAAGGCCTACCACATTTGGCATCTTGAATTCTTTTGCGCCAAGACTTATCGTAAGCTCGATTTTAGTGTTTTTTTCCACTTCTTTTCCCTTTTCAACCGATTGCTTACATACCTTACCCTTTGCAAATTCATCAGAGTAAACCTTGTTTGCAATCGAAATCTCAAAGGTCTTGTTTTCTTCGTCTTCCATTATTTCAGCATAGGTTTTACCCGAAAAATCAGGAACAGCGTAAAGCTTTACACTCTCTGCCGCATCACTATCAACCGAACCTATTTCATCAACAACAGGGGCTGAATCAAGAGAAGAACTGTCAACCACTTTTGATTCATTTCCGAAAATATCATCCTTAAAAACAGTAAAAACTAAAATTGCGCCAACAACTGCAAAAACAAGCACAGTAGCCAAAGCGGATATCAATACATATTTTGCATTGGATTTAGCAGCAGCTTTTTGTTTCTTGGTTTTTCCTTCTTCTTGCGGTGCGGTTTTTGCGGTAGATTTTACTTCCTTTTCCACGATTTCGCCATAAACCAACTCATTTTTGAGTATCTCGATATCGCCTGTGCGCTCTTGCGGTTTTACCTTTAAACCGTTTGCCAAAGCCGCCAAAACATGACGGGGTAATTCTTCAGCAAACTTTGCGGGAATAGAAAGACTTTGGTCTTCAATTCTCAAGGTTGCTTTTGGAATTTCTGTGCCTATAAGCACATTAAAAAGAGTGGCGCAAAAGCCGTAAACATCGGTATGCTGACCGATTTGCATATCATAGATACCATACTGCTCAATAGCGGCGTATCCGTCAAACAACTGGCTTTCGATGTCTGTTCCAGCTATGCGCAATTTATTTATGCTGTAATCAGTAATGCGAAGCTTACCGTCACGGCCAACAAGAATAGTCTCGGGAGATATGCCCTTGTGTACTATGCCCATACCGTTCATTGCGCCTATTGTATCAATAAGCGGAAGCATAAGCGCTCTTGCCTGTTCCCATTTTAAAATTCCACCGTTGCGGTCAAGAAAATCTCGCAAGGTAATACCCTGCACATTTTCCAAAACAGCATATGCTGTTCCCGACCACTCGAAAACATCGTTAACACAAACAAGTGAAGACAAAGACTGCTTCATAATATTGCGGTTAATTTCCAAAAATTCGAGTAAGCCTTCGTTAAATACATATTTTTTATCTTCGGCTATAGCAACTGATGTGTCAGGATTACGAACAGCAATACCAAGCGGGAAATACTCCTTAATCTTAACAATGCTGTCAGTCGCCTTATCCCAACCAATATAAGTAATGCCCTCTCCGTTGACCTTCAAGGTCTTTCCAACAATGTAGCGGTTATTTATCATAAACTTTATTGGCAAAGCTTCAATATGATTTTGAATCGAAGAATCGTGTCCGCAAATAGAACAGATTTCTTCACCGCCGTTATCGTTCATACAACCCATACATAAGTTTTCGGTATTTATCATAAAATAACCTCCGAATATAATTTTCATTTCGTTATTAATACATTTACCCATGAAGTAAAAATGTGTGCTTGCACAAACATTTTTACGAAGCCGACAATAACGCAGACACACGACAGTGTGTATGGCACGAAGTGCGAAGGATTGCTTTTGCAAGACTTCCTGCGTATATTATACCACATTTGTCAAGCAAATGCCTATTCGCTGTCTTTTGTAGCGCTTTTAAGGGGGATAGCCACCATTTTCTTGAAAACACAGGTATGGTGTGGGGTAATCCTTCGGTCTTCGTGCAAGGAACCGAAATACCAATGCTTAAAATCAACCGATTTGCCGATTTCTTCAAAATAACCGTTAAGCTTATTTACACGGTCACTACTGCCCTTTCTTAAAAGCATTGCGCTTTTTACAAGTGACGGCGGTTCGTGAGTTATCATATAATCAACCTTTAAGCCCACTTCATCAAGCGCTTTGGCACCCTCTGCCATTTCAACCGCAGTTGGCTCTTCATCACTCCACCAGTTACCTTGTTCACGGCGCATATCCTTATCGGTGCTTTCTCCACCGCCAAAGGTAAAGAAGGTGTTTCCGTCGATACTAAAAATCTGACCTCTCATTAAATGTATTAAATTGCCTTTAATTCTATGTACCATTCCGCCGTGCCAATATGTAACACGTGAGCGGCCGATTTTTTCAAGATTATCGTGCGTACCGTCAACAAAAGCAGTTACAAATCTTCTGGTTGAAAGATAATCAATAACCTCTCGTTCAGTCTTTCCGCCATTAAATATATATCCGAAATCACCGCAGACTATAAGCACATCTCCGCTTTTGAGTTTCCTGAAATTTTTATCATAAAGCCTTTCAAGTTCGCCGTGCATATCACCCGTTATATATACCAAGTATTTTCACCTCTTTTTTACAAAAAACACTTTAAAAAAATTCTATTTGTGATATAATAAAATTATTGTAACACATTTTTGAGGAGATTTCTATGGTAAAAAAGACTTTTTCCATTATTTTTATATGTTTTTTTACATTTTTATGTGTTTTGAGCCCCATTACTGCTTCCGCTTATGAAGTAACAGGGCTTGATATAACCGCAAAAGCGGGTATGCTCATATCGCTTGATACTGAAGAAATACTTTACGAAAATAACATAAACCAAAAGGTCTACCCTGCTTCTATCACCAAGATTATGACCGCTGTACTTATGCTTGAAAGCGATAAGTGGAACCCGCAAGCAAAGGTTAAAATAAATAAAGCGTGTCTTGATGTAGTATTGGGCACAGGTCTTTCGGTATCCCTTTTAGAAGAGGGCGAGGAGCTTACCCAACTCGACCTTTTATATACAGTTCTCTTGTCTTCCTACGGCGACTGCACCTACCTTGCGGCAGAAACTTTCGGCGGAAGCTATGAGAATTTTGTTAAGATGATGAACGATAAAGCGAAAGAATTAGGTCTTACAGGTACTCACTATTCGAACCCCGTAGGTCTTCACGAAGAGGAAACCTACACAACTGTTAAAGATACTTATATTTTAGCAAAACACGCTTTGCAGTTTGAATACTTTAAAAAAGTAACCTCGGCTTCACGTTACAAAATCACCACAACAAAGGGCACTACCCGCACATTATCTACCACTAATTTTCTTATAGATAAAAACACAAACTATTGGTATCAGTATGCGAGCGGTGTTAAAACAGGCTTTACCGAAGCCGCAGGCAGATGCCTTGTGAGTACCGCTTCCTATAACGGCTATAACTATATGTGTATTCTTTTCGGCTGTACCGATAGCCCGTCAAAGCGTTACGATTTTTACGAAAGCAAGGAATTATACCGTTGGGCATTCAATAATTTTTCCTACAAAGAGGTTGCCGATTCGGACGAGCCTGTCTGCGAAATTCCGGTTGAGCTTTCAATGGATACCGACTTTGTGCCCCTTTATTTCAAAAAACCATTTGTTACAATTTTACCAAACGGCGCCGACCAATCAACCCTTGTTGTGAAAAAAAACTTCAAATCCGAAACAGTTGATGCCCCCATTAAAAAGGGTGATGTTTTAGGACAAGCCGAAATCTACTATGCCGAAAAGAAAATCGGTAAGGTTGATTTGGTGGCAGGAAACGATGTCGAAAAAAGCGAATTATTAGCAATAGCCAGAGCGTTTAAAAACTTCTTTACCAGTGGTTATATGAAAATTGTTTATATTGTGCTAATTATTGCTGTGCTGATTTTCATTTTCCTTTGCTTCTACCTAAACCGTGGCAGAAAAAAGCGAAAAGTAAAGTATATACCGTATGATAAGAACGATAAATAAGCAAAAAATCCTTCCAAATTTGGAAGGATTTTTTGTTTATTTTATAACCTTTGTTTCAATTTCTTCTACTGCACGGACGATGAATTCTTCGGTCTTCATAGCGCCTAAGTCACCGTTTTCACCACGCTGACGAACTGCTACTGTACCCGCTTCAACCTCACTATCACCGATAACCAACATATAAGGCACTTTTTGAAGTCTGGCTTCCCTGATTTTATAACCGATTTTTTCGTTGCGGTCGTCAAGTTCAACTCTCATACCCTTTGCTTCAAGCTGTTTTTTAACATCATAAGCGTAATCAAGATGTCTGTCAGCAATCGGTAAAATCTTAACCTGTGTGGGCGCCAACCACATTGGGAAAGCACCTGCGTACTTTTCAATTAGAAGCGCTAATGTACGCTCATAGCAACCGATAGAAGTGCGGTGAATGATGTATGGGTTTTTCTTTTGACCGTCGCGGTCAACATATTCCATACCGAATTTTTCGGCTAACATTTGATCAATTTGAATTGTGATAAGGGTGTCTTCCTTGCCGTAAACATTCTTGATTTGAATGTCGAGCTTTGGTCCGTAGAATGCGGCTTCACCAATACCCACCTTATAAGGAATCTCCAAATGGTCAAGAATTTTTGACATCATATCCTGTGCTTCCGCCCACTGCTCAGGTGTACCAATATACTTTTCGCTATCATTCGGATCCCATTGTGAGAAACGGTAGGAAACATCTTCATAAAGTCCCAAGGTTTTAAGCATATAAATTGCAAGCTCTAAGCTTCCCTTAAATTCGTCCTCAAGCTGTTCGGGAGTACAAATAAGGTGACCTTCCGAAATTGTGAACTGGCGAACTCGAATAAGACCATGCATCTCACCTGATTCTTCGTTTCTAAAAAGGGTTGAGGTTTCGCCGTAGCGAAGCGGCAAATCACGGTATGAACGTGCACGGTTTAAGTATGCTTGATACTGGAACGGACAGGTCATCGGGCGAAGTGCAAAGCACTCTTTACTATCATCTGTCGGGTCACCCAAAACAAACATACCGTCTAAATAGTGGTCCCAGTGACCTGAAATCTTATAAAGGTCGCTCTTTGCCATAAGCGGAGTCTTTGTACGAAGCCAACCTCTTCTTTCTTCCTCGTCTTCAACAAAGCGCTGAAGAATTTGAAGAATTTTTGTGCCCTTTGGAAGCATAATTGGAAGTCCTTGACCGATAACATCAACCGTTGTAAAGATTTCTAATTCTCTACCAAGCTTATTGTGGTCGCGTTTCTTTGCTTCTTCAAGCATTGTAAGGTGTTCTTCAAGCATACTTGCCTTCGGGAAAGCAGTACCGTAAACACGGCAAAGCATTTTCTTTGAAGAATCTCCACGCCAATAAGCGCCTGTAGCTGAAGTGAGTTTGAAAGCCTTAACAGCGCCCGTTGACATAAGGTGTGCACCTGCACAAAGGTCAGTGAAATCTCCTTGTGAATAAAAACTGATTTCTTCATTTTCGGGAATACCTTCTGCAAGTTCTACCTTATAGGGCTCGTCCTCGGCTTTGAATTTTGCAACAGCTTCAGCTTGCGGTAAAACAAATCGCTCAAGTTTAATATCTTCTTTAACGATTTTCTTCATTTCTTCTTCTATTTTAAGAAGGTCTTCGGGAGTGAATTTTTGGTCAATATCAAAGTCGTAATAAAAACCGTCATCCACAGCAGGACCAATTGCCAATTTCACATTTGGATAAAGTCTTTTAACCGCCTGCGCCAAAATATGCGAAGCAGTGTGACGGAAGGTCCATCTGCCGTATTCGTCGTCAAAGGTCAATATTTCAAGATTACAATCTTCGGTGAGAACTGTGCGCAAATCTGCATTCTCGCCGTTAATTCTAACAGCGCAAGCCGCCTTTGCAAGTCCCATACTAATTTCTTTAGCAACCTCGTAAGCGGTAATTCCACTTTCAAATTCCTTTACAACATCGCCTTTTAATGTGATTTTAATCATAAAAATCCTCCTAAAAAATAAAAACTTCGTCCCACAAGGGACGAAGCATAATTTCTCCGCGGTTCCACCCAAATTCCGTATTAAATACGGCTCTTTGTACCTTTAACGCAGGTTTTACGTCTGTGTTGCTACCCACAGCGCTATACGGCGGTCTCACTTGAGTACTGTTTAGCGGATTTTCAGCCCTAGACCCGCCTCTCTTGAAACATCATTCCAAGCTACTGTCCGTAAATATCACTTTAACAAAATTATTTTACACCCCTTTTTAATATGTGTCAAGACTTTTTTACTTGAAACTACCTATGATATATGATAAAATATTTGCGGTGATTAAATGTTATTTACAAAAAAATCAACTTACGATTGGTTCGTAGTAGGTCTTGGCAACCCAGGGCTTCAGTACGAAAACACCCGTCACAATGCAGGGTTCTTATCGGTTGATCTCTTTATGAAAAACCAAAACGGCGATTTTTCAAAAAATAAAATGCAAGCTGTTTTCGGTGAATGTAAGGTGGGTAAAAACCGAGTGCTCGTCGCAAAACCGCAAACCTATATGAATAATTCGGGAACTGCGGTATCACAAATCGCCAAGTTTTACAAGATACCGACCGACCGTATTATCGTAATATGCGACGATATCAACCTTGATATCGGCAAAATCCGTATCCGCCGAAAAGGCAGTGATGGCGGTCAAAAAGGTATGCGTGATATTATTGAGCTTCTTGGCACTGACGAGATTACCCGCATTAAAGTAGGCGTTGGCAAAAAGCCCCATCCCGATTATGACTTGGTTGACTGGGTTCTCTCAAAGTTCCCGAAGGAAAGTGAAAAAGACCTTGAAGCCGCTCTCGAAAAAGTTTCAAAAGCGGTGTGTGAAATCATAAACCGTGGTATCGACTCGGCTATGAACAAGTACAGTAATTAATATGGAATTTATTAGAGAAGTTTTAAACTGCGACAGCGATTATAATTCCCTTTTAAACGGAATATTAAAAGGTCGCACGCCGCTCGCCTGCACGGGTCTATCAAATGTGCATAAATCGGCTATAATTTCGGCTTTAAGCCGTGACACAAACCGAAAAATTGCGGTAATCACCCCCGACGAAAGCTCGGCTTTGGAAATCACCGCAGACCTTATCGGAATGGGAATTAACTGTGTAAATCTTCCGTCGAGAGATTACTGTATAGGTGACATTAAAGGCTACTCAAAAGAATATGAACACAAGCGTACTGACACCCTGTCTAAACTTTTAGGCGGGGACTTTAGCGTGCTTACATTATCGCTTGATTCGAGTTTGCAATACACAACCCCTCCCGAAGTTTTGGCTAATGCCAACTTCACACTTAAAAGCGGTGACACCATTTCAACCGATTCCCTTATATCCCGCCTAATAGACAGCGGATATGTAAAAACCGAAATTTGCGAAGGTGTTGGTACATTCTCACACCGTGGCGGTATTTTTGATATTTACCCCACTGCGAGTACTACTCCCTACCGCCTTGAATTTTGGGGTGATGAAATTGACACAATATCCCCCTTTGATACCGAAACACAGCGCCGAAGCGATGCAGTCGAAAGTATCGAAATCACCCCTGCTTGTGAGGTTTTATATAACCCTTTAAATCTTTTAGAAAAATTAGAGAATTTAAGCGGTGACAAAAAACTTAACGATAAACAAAAGAACCGCATTTATGCCGATATAATCTCTTTGGAAAACGGAATTTCCATACTCCCCGACCGTTATTTACCCCTAATTTTCCCCGAAAACAATACAGTTTTCGATTATTTGAAAGATGCGCTTATTGTATTGGCTGATTCGGGTAATATGAAAGAAAGATTTCAAAGTATTGAAACCCAAACCGCTATAGACTGCGAAAATTTTTTAGAAGAGGGTTTTCTTAATTTTAAAACATCAAAACTTTGGCTTACAAAAGCCGAATTTTTAAAGTTTTGCGAAAATGCCGTTATTCTTGAAAACTTCCCCCGAACCGCATACGAAGTTAAAATTAAGGATATTATAAACTTCAACTTCAAGCGCTCAACTGCTTGGAGCGGTGACA
Organism: Clostridia bacterium; assembly: GCA_017537195.1. Lineage (GTDB taxonomy): Bacteria > Bacillota > Clostridia > Oscillospirales > Acutalibacteraceae > UBA737. The sequence continues at coordinate 44,320 of JAFYLF010000045.1, read as the reverse complement.
TAAATGTACTGCTTGAGGATGTAGGCTATACCCTCAAAACAGGTGGCAGCGCCGTTATTTTAGCGGGTGAAAACCGCGCCGCAAAGGTGCTGACTTCAGCTTTGCAGGAAAAGGGCATCAATGCCGTTTTCAGCGAAAATCCCCGTTATAAAAAAGGGCTTGTGACTGTAAGCCTTGGCGGACTGTCCAGTGGCTTTGAAATACCAAGTCAGAACTTTATTCTAATAACCCACCGATATATTGCGGGTGAGAAAAAGCGTAAAAAACCGCATTATAAAAAAGGGCAGGAAATCGGCTCACTCGATAGTCTTAAAAAAGGCGATTATGTGGTTCACGAAATCCACGGTATCGGTATTTTTGACGGTATTAACCGCATCACAAACGATAGAGTCACAAAAGACTATATCAAAATAAAATACGCCAAAAGCGATGTTTTGTATGTTCCCGTAACTCAGCTTGATTTGGTATCACGTTATATCGGCTCAGCGAGTGACGGCGCTCTTAAAATCAACCGCCTTGGCGGTAGCGAGTGGCAAAAAACACGCAAACGTGTAAAATCTGCAGTTCGTGATATGGCTAAACAGTTAACCGCTTTATATGCCAAACGAATGGCAATAAAGGGTTATGCCTTCTCGCCTGATACCGATTTGCAAAATGACTTCGAGCGACGCTTTGAATATGAAGAAACCGAAGACCAACTGCGCTGTATAAATGAAATAAAGGGCGATATGGAGAGAGAGGTTCCAATGGACCGTCTTTTGTGCGGTGATGTGGATTTGGCAAAACCGAGGTAGCGCTACGAGCCGCCTTTAAGTGCATTAGCGAGGGTAAACAATGCGCACTTTTGGTGCCGACCACCATTCTTGCAATGCAACATTACAATACAATAATCCGACGTTTTGGTGAAATGCCTGTAACAGTCAAACTTCTTAACCGCTTTGTCACCCCAAAACAGCAACAAAAAAGTATAACCGACCTTAAGTGCGGTAGGATTGATATGGTTGTAGGCACACATCGTCTTATTTCAAATGATGTAAAATTCAAGGACTTGGGACTCGTAATTATTGACGAGGAGCAACGCTTCGGCGTAGCCCAAAAGGAAAAACTTAAAGAAGAATACCCGAATGTCGATATTCTAACCCTTTCGGCAACCCCTATTCCCCGAACACTCAATATGGCGATGTCGGGTCTTCGTGATATGTCTTCCATAGACGAAGCCCCTGGTGACCGTCACCCTGTTCAAACCTATGTGCTCGAATACAATTTAGGCGTTATAGCCGACGCCATAAACAAAGAAATCCGCCGAGGCGGTCAGGTTTATTATCTGCACAACCGAGTTGATACAATAGAACGGTGCGCACTAAAGCTTAAACAAAAACTGCCCGATATAAATATCGGTGTAGCCCACGGAAAAATGACCGAGCAAGAGTTATCGGGCGTGTGGAAACAGCTCTTAGAACATGAAATTGATTTACTTGTTTGCACCACCATCATTGAAACGGGTGTGGATGTACCAAATGCAAATACCCTTATAATCGAAGACGCCGACAAGATGGGGCTTTCACAATTACATCAGTTAAGGGGTAGGGTTGGCCGTTCACCACGCCGTGCTTACGCTTATTTTTGCTTTTCTAAAAATAAACAGCTTTCGGATATTGCCTCAAAAAGACTTGAAGCCATACGAGAATTTACCGAGTTTGGTTCAGGCTTCCGTATTGCTATGCGTGACCTTGAAATAAGAGGCGCCGGCAGTATTTTGGGCGGAGAACAGCACGGAAATATGGAATCTGTTGGGTATGATATGTACCTCAAACTCTTGTCAGAAGCTGTAAACGAGGAAAATGGCATAGAAGTTCCAAAAGATAACCCCTGTACTATTGATCTTAATGTTTCGGCGCATATTCCCGAAAGTTATATAAGCTCACTCCCAGCCCGCCTTGGTATTTACAAGCGCATTGCCGCCATTAGAAATAATGACGATGTAAGCGATGTTATTGACGAGCTTTGCGACCGTTTTGGAGAACCGCCCACTGCGGTTATGGGGCTTATTGATATAGCACTCTTGCGAAGCAAAGCCTTTGAGGCGCAAATTACAGAAATCAACCAAAAAGGCAATACTGTAGTGCTTAATATCAATTCACTAAAGAGTGAGACTATGGCGAAACTATCATCCGCTTTCGGTAATAGATTTTTGCTTTCAGCAACCGAAAAGCCCGTTTATACCATAAAACTTGATAAATCGCAAAAACTAACCGATTTTATAAAAGAACTTTCAAATGTTTTATAATGCAAAGTTTTTATAGACTTTCATGCAAATTTGTTATATAATTATTTTATTGAATGTAAATTACGGAGGATACAAAATGAACATTTTCAAAAAAATTGTTGCAGCCGCTTTGGTTTGCCTTATGGCATTAACTGTAATCGGCTGTCACCCAAAGGATGAAATCGCAGTGACTATCGATGGTCACGAATACACTTCTGGATATTATATGTGCGCCCTTATCAATGCATATATGGAAGGTCAGCAAGAGGTTTACAACAACCTTTCGGAAGAAGAGGCTTCTTCCACTGAAATCGACTTTTTCTCGAAGAAAATCGAAGAAAAATCTTTTTCAGATTGGGTTAAGGACCGAGCCATTGAAACTTTAAAAGAAACTTCAATTTACAAATCACTTTGCCGTGACAACAAGCTCGAATTAACCGACGAAGATCGTGCAAATACCGAGTATTATGCTTCATTCTACTGGTCAAGCTATGGTTATTCCGAATTATTTGAGCCTAACGGTGTATCACAAGATACCTACACTGTATATATGTTAGACGGCAGCTACGCAGGTCTTTATTTCGAACACCTTTACGGTAAAGGCGGAGAAAAGGAAATCGCAGCCGCAGATGTTGAAACAAAACTTTATTCCGACTTCCTTATTGCTAATTTATTGGAAGTGACCTTCTCGGAAGAAACCGACACAGAAAAAACCGCCATTAAAAATAAATTTGTAGAATATGAAAAAAATCTCAAAAACCGCAAAATGACCTTCGAAGAAGTTTATGTTGACTATAACAAAGAAGAAAACCATAAACACGAAGAAACCGAAGGCGGACCTAAAGACCCCCATGCAACAGTTATCGGCAAAGAAGGCACAGGCTATGAGCACGAATATTACAAAGAAATAAAAGAATTAAAAACCGGCGAAGTTAAGCTTATCGAGAAAGCAGAAAACGCAGGCTATTGCCTTGTTGTAAAACAGGATATCACTGCCGACGGCTACTATCTTGAAAATATGGATATGACCGTTCGCCAGCTTTTGAAATATGAAGAATATTCCAAGGATATGGAAAAGCAGGCTGAAAAGCTTGAAGCCGAAATCAACAAATACGCTGTAAATCAGTTCAAGGTTAAAAACATAAAAGAACCACAGTATTAAACAAAAAAACTCTCAATTAAGGGTTATACTTTGAAAAATTACAACTCAACGATATCAGCAAATAATAAAATGCAACCTTAAAAAAAGGTTGCATTTTATTGAATTTTATGGTTAAATAATGGTGTGGGAACATCGCTTTCTTCGCATTTGAACTTGGAGGAGATTTTTTATGAACAGAACAGAATTAAAAGCGGCAGCAAAAGAGCAAATCAAAGGTAAAATCGGTATTCTTTTTCTTATTTCATTGATTATATTTTTGTTTTCACTTGTTGTCAGTGTCATTCTCAATTTTATTCCTTTTGGCGGCATTGTAATGTCAGTAATCATTACCCCTGCACTTACTATTAGTTTAATTCGTGTTTACTTAAATGTCGTTAAAGGTGGATATCCTAAGGCAGGGGGATGCTTTTCCGGATTTGATGATTTTTGGTCAGCTTTTAAAGTAACATTCCTCGTTGGTTTGTTTACTTTCCTTTGGTCTTTATTATTCATTATTCCCGGTATAATTAAGTCTTTTTCTTATTCTATGTCATTATACATATTAGCAGAAAACAAAGGCAAACCTGCATTAGAATGCATAAACGAATCCAAAGCTATGACAGAAGGACATAAAATGGATCTCTTCGTTCTTGGTCTTTCATTTATAGGTTGGGCATTACTTTGTACCATTACCTTCGGTATAGCTTATATCTGGGTTGGACCCTATATGCAAGCAACTTATACAAATGCATATAATAGTTTAAAACCAGTTACTATTGAAGCGCAACCTACCGTTGAAGTTGAGGAAGATTAAAATCATTAAAAACCTCTCATAAAAGCGTGATATGCTTAACGCTAAACAAAAAAGCATATTTCATAGTTGTTAAATTTAACTGCATTTATAAATACAAATGCAGTTAGAACTAAACCTAATCAAACTAATATTGAAATAGAGAAGATTCATTTCAACAATGAGTCTTCTCTTTCTTTTTTTACCGCAACTAATTATAAATCTAATAATACAAGAATTTTCTATAATAAAACATTTCGGAGTTTTTGTAAGATTTTCTTCTCTGCGCGGGATACCTGAACTTGTGACATATTAAGTATTTTTGCGGTTTTACTTTGGGTTAAAGAACCGTAATAGCGGTATTTGATAATTTTGATTTCCTCTTCTGAAAGATACTGAAATGCGCTATCTAATAAAATTCGGTCGAATATTTTATCCTCAAGAGAAACTGTCGGCAAATCGGTTTCGGTTATTCCGTCATCGCTTTCCACAGTTAGCGAAACGGGTGACTGCCCCGCACACAGCGCCTCGGTCACATCTTCTGCGCTTACATTAAGGCTTTTTGCTATTTCCGAAACAGTTGGTTCCCGGCAAAGTTCTTGCTCTAAAATTTGCTTTTGTTTTGTGATTTTTAAATACAGTTCCTTTACACTTCTTGAAACCTTTACCGCTCCCCCATCACGAAAAAGCCTGCGCACTTCACCCATAATAACAGGTACCGCATAGGTTGAAAAAGCAAACCCTTTTTCGCTGTCAAAGGCATCCACCGCCTTTATAAGCCCTATGCACCCTGCCTGATATAAATCGTCATACTCTATTCCACGACCGATAAAACGGCGGCAAAGTGAATGCACAAGCGGTAAATTTTTTTCTATAACTTCTTCGCGATTTAAAGCCTCCTCAACCATTTACGCTGAATCGTTGGCTGATTTTCTTTGACATAATAATGGTTGTGCCTTTGCCGACTTTAGAACGCACCTTAACGCTATCCATAAAGGACATCATTACCGCAAAGCCAAGCCCTGCACGTTCTCCGCCAACAGTGGTAAAGAGCGGTTCCATTGCTTTAGGCACATTTTCAATACCCTTTCCCCTATCCCGAATTTTAATCTTAATAGTGTTTGGTTCAATAAGCTCTGCCGATATGTAAATTTTCCCTATTCCGCTGTTATACGCATGAACAATACAATTTGTCACCGCCTCTGATACAGCGGTTTTAATATCGCTGATTTCTTCGAGCGTGGGGTCCAGTTGCGAAGCAAAAGCCGAAACTGTGGCTCTTGCAAAGCTCTCATTTGAAGAGCGTGATAAAAGTGTCATACTAAAGCTATTATTTACCATCCGTTTTTCCACCTTCCAATTTTGCTAATTTTTCTATGCCCGCAAGCTTCATAACCTTATAAATATTAGGCGGTGCGCCGTTTATATGAAGCTCTGCCCCCGCTTTTTGAAGATTGCGATATCTTCCCATAACAAGACCAATTCCCGAACTATCCATAAACGAAATACCTGAAAAATCAAGCACTAAAAGTGATGGCATATTAAGCTCTACAGCCGTATCTATCGCCTCACGCATTTGTTTGGCGGAATGATGGTCCAATTCACCCGACAAATAGGCTGTCACAACTTCGCCCGTCACATTTATTTCTACTGACATTTTTCACCCTCCAAAATAAAAATAGGACAAACCCTTATACTATAATAAAGGTTTGTCCTTAAAAATTTTGTCGTTATTTGGTTAGTTGTAAAAATTTTTTAATTTATCCCTGATAGCAGAAGCAAGATATAGCGAACCGAAGACGAAAACCACATCTTCATTTAAGACTTTTTCTATCGCTTCGGTATAACTTTTAGCGGTATCGCAAGGGCAATATTTACTTGCCATTATTTTTAGTTCTTCGCACTTTAATGCACGGGGAAAATCTTTCACCTCTACCGCCACCGCTTTTTTACAGTAAGGCAAGGTTTTTGCCAAAACCTCCTGGCAGTCTTTATCCTTGCACATACCGACAATAGCGGTGATTTTACCCTTATATTTTTTCATCATTCGTGATAAAGCATCGGCGCCGTCGGGGTTGTGGGCGCCATCAAGCACCACAAGCGGTTTCTGTGATATTACTTCCATACGGGCTGGGAACTGCGTTTTTTCTATTCCTCTTTTTATAATCTCAATAGGAACACATAGAGTTTTTGCGGTTTCTATTGCGATAAGCGAATTTTCGATTTGAAATTCCCCTGAAAGCGAGGTTTCATACACTTCGCCTTTATAGGTAAACTGATTCCCGAAAATATCACTTTTTAAAACTTGTAATTCATTATTTTCGGGGATTATTGGGTTGTACTGCTCTAAAATTCCAAGCGCTTCTTTCGGTTGATTAATACTTGTAATAACAGGACAGTCTTTAATAATACCGCACTTTTCACAAGTAATTTTCTCTATTGTATCGCCAAGAATTGCAGTATGGTCAAGCCCGATTTTTGTTATAACATTGGCTTTCACTTTGGTTAGTGCATTTGTGGCATCAAGCCGTCCGCCAAGCCCTGTTTCAATTACCGCAATATCACATTTTTGCTCGCTAAAATATAAAAATGCCACCGCTGTTATAAACTCAAACTCGGTGAGTTTTATTTTAGTATCAATCACCTTTTGCGAAAGTCTTACAAGGTCGGCTTCGCTTATAAATTCACCATTTATTTGAATTCTTTCACGAAAATCGATAATAAAAGGCGAAATAAAAAGTCCTGTTTTTTTACCACTCTCACAAAAAATACTGTGAAGCATCGCCGAAACCGAGCCCTTACCGTTAGTACCCGCTATATGAACACTGGGGGAATCGTTTTGCGGATTTCCCAGTTTTTCTAACACTGATTTTATTCTATTTAAGGTTGGCTCTAATCCGAAGTTGCCAAGCGAATGAATATAATTTAAAGTTTCGTTATAATTCATTTTTCACCAAAAATTAACAAGAATTTTAAAATAAAAATTACACAATATATTTTCGGAAGCAAAACCGTGAAAAACAGTGCCTGTAAAATGCAGGGTACTGATGATGTGTTTTACTTCCAAAAAAGGTGCGATAGACTAATATCGCACCTTTCATATAGGAATTACATATTCTCAAGGTCTTTAATGCTATCTAAAATAAGTGCTATTTTATCAAGCGCTTTCTGTAAGCCCTCTTTTTGTTTTTCAACAAGCTGTGCCGGAGCCTTTGCCAAGAAGCCTTCATTTGAAAGTTTTTTCTCAAAGAACACTTTGTCTTCTTCGGCTTTCTTAAGGTCTTTACGAAGTCGCTCAATTTCAGCAGTTACATCAACGAGTTCCTTCATCGGCATATAAACTGTCGCATTATCGGTAATAACACGAACCGAGCCCTCGGCTTCGAAACTATCTGCAGTTTCAACACTTGACGCAAAACCGAGGCGGCAAATATATGCGCTGCCGCTCTCAAAAGTCTTGTTATCGTTTGATACGATAAACACCTTTGCTTTTTTAGAGGGCGGAACATTCATTTCGGCTCTTCTATTACGAATAGCACGAATTACCGCCATAATCTTTTCGAAGTCGCCTTCTTCAGCCTTGAATTCGAGTTCAGCCGAGAACTTGGGCCACTCGGAAATCATAATGCTTTCACCCGAGTGTGGCATACTAAGCCATACTTCTTCAGTGATAAATGGCATAAAGGGATGGAGCAACTTTAAGGTGTTTGTAAATACATACACAAGCACACTTCGTGCTGTATCCTTTGCCTTTTTATCTTCGCCGTTTAGACGGGCTTTGCAAATTTCGATATACCAATCGCAAAATACGTCCCAAATAAAGTCGTAAAGTTTTTGTACGGCAAGACCTAATTCGAACTTATCGAGATTATCGGTAACTTCTGCAACCAAAGTATTATATTTTGAGAGAATCCACTTATCTTCAAGTGCTAAAGCCGAAATATCAAGCGGAAGTTCGCTATCATTTTCAAGATTCATTAAAATAAATCTTGCGGCATTCCAAATCTTGTTGGCAAAGTTACGGCTGGCTTCCACACGCTCAGGGATATATCGCATATCATTACCTGGGCTGTTACCTGTAGCCAAAGAGAAGCGAAGCGCATCAGCGCCATAGGTGTCGATTACTTCTAACGGATCAACACCGTTGCCCAAAGATTTAGACATTTTTCTACCCTGACTGTCACGAACAAGACCGTGGATAAGAACAGTATCAAACGGCACTTGACCTGTTTGCTCGATACCGCTAAACATCATTCTCATAACCCAGAAAGGAATAATATCATAGCCTGTTACAAGAGTATTTGTGGGATAATAGTGCTTGAAATCTTCGGTTTCTTCAGGCCAACCGAGAGTTGAAAACGGCCACAAAGCAGATGAGAACCAAGTATCAAGAGTATCGGGGTCTTGGGTTATATTCTTACTACCGCAGTGCTTACATTCGTGTGCTTCTGTTTTAGAAACAGTAATTTCGCCACAGTCAGCGCAGTACCAAGCAGGGATTCTATGTCCCCACCAAAGCTGACGGGAAATACACCAGTCACGGATATTTTCAAGCCAGTGGAAATAAACCTTTTCAAAACGCTGCGGAACGAACTTTGTGTCACCTTTTTTAACAGCGTCGATAGCCGGTGTAGCCAAAGGCTTCATTTTAACAAACCATTGCTTTGATACACGGGGTTCAACGGTTGAACTACAGCGGTAGCAAGTACCAACATTATGAGTGTAATCTTCAATACGAACAAGTGCGCCCTCGGCTTCTAAATCAGCAACGATTGCCTTTCTTGCTTCGTATCTATCCATACCTGCATACTTTGGATAATCTTCGGTAATCTTGGCGTCATCGGTCATAACATTGATAACGGGAAGATTATGGCGAAGACCTACTTCAAAGTCATTTGGGTCGTGCGCAGGGGTGATTTTAACAACACCTGTACCAAATTCTATTTCAACATAATCATCGGCAATAACGGGAATTTCACGGTGTACTAAAGGCAAAATTAAGGTTTTACCAATAATATCCTTATATCTTTCGTCATTGGGGTTTACTGCAACCGCAGTATCGCCGAGCAAGGTTTCAGGACGGGTTGTAGCAAGTTCTAAATAACCGCTACCATCCGAGAAAGGATAACGCAAGTGCCAGAAATGACCAGCTTGTTCTTCATATTCAACCTCAGCGTCAGAAATTGAAGTCATACAATGGGGACACCAGTTGATTATGCGCTCACCACGGTAGATAAGTCCCTTTTCGTAAAGTTTTACAAAAACTTCGTTAACAGCCTTATTACAGCCTTCGTCTAATGTGAATCTTTCACGGTCCCAGTCACAAGAAGAACCCATTTTTTTGAGCTGTTCAATAATTCTTCCGCCGTATTGCTTTTTCCATTCCCATGCGCGTTCTAAAAAGCCTTCACGGCCTAAATCCTCTTTTGTGATGCCCTCTTCACGCATTTTTTCAACAATTTTAGCCTCGGTGGCGATTGAAGCGTGGTCAGTACCGGGAAGCCACAAGGTATCAAACCCTTGCATACGCTTAAAGCGGATAAGAATATCCTGTAAAGTATTATCAAGCGCATGTCCCATATGAAGCTGACCTGTAATGTTTGGTGGGGGAATAACTATTGTGTAGGTTTCCTTTCCCTCTTCGCATTTAGCGTGGAAGTACTTGCCCTCAAGCCATGTTTTATAAATTCTGTCTTCAACATCCTTGGGGTTATACTGCTTGGCTAATTCTTTTGCCATTTTTTACACTCCTAATTTGGAAAATAATTCTTTTAATAAATTCGAAAATTTTTCATACCATATAACTGTCGGTAAAAAGCGTTTGCGTAAAAATCATTTATTACCGACACCGCTCGTCGCCAAAGTGATGGGCGGTTTTTTATTTTAGCACACTCTACTCTATAATTCAAGTTTTTCTTGAGATGCAGTACCCATTAGTTTCTTACTTCCTGCCGCAGGAAGATTTTTTGTTCTATAGCGGTGCTCACTCTCAAGTGTGCCTTTTTCATAAATATCTACTTCGCTAATGCGCTGACCTTTTTTCTGTGTCATAACCGCAATACCGCCGTTATCTTTGGTCGGCTTTGCGGGAATCGAAGCAGTATTTACAATTAACATTCTGCCGTTTGAAGATTTAAGCAGCAAGTCACAGTCTTCCTTAACAAAAAGCACAGTATGAAGCGTATACTTTTCGCAGTATGCTTTTATAAGTTTTTTGCGGTTGGTCTTTGTAACATAAGAAGAAAGCGGAACTCTTGCTATTCTGCCGTTATCAAAGATAAATACCATATTGCCCGAATAATCGGCGGTTTCTACCATATAAATTGCATTTTCGTTTTCGTCGAACTCAAGTTTTGAGGGTACATAGTCACCCAAAACACTCGCTTTAGAATCGGCAAACTCGGCAGTTTTCGATTTATAAACCTGTCCTCTATTTGAGAAGAACAACAAATCGACCGCATTTGAAGACTCAATAATCTGGGTAATTTCATCGCCGTCTTTTAACTTTTGCTCACCGCTCATACGAAGTGACTGCGGTGTAATCTTCTTAAAGTAGCCGTCCTTTGTAAAGAAAAGGGTTACGGGCGAAGTGTCAAGCTCGATTTCTTCCTTTTCATCGGTTTCATTTTCGGCACTTATAATCTCAGTGCGACGGTCTTTACCATATTTTTTAGAAACCTCTTCAAGCTCTTTAATAATAATTTTTGAAACACGGGAGCGGGATTTTAAAATCGCTTCCATATCTTCAATCTCATTTATAAGATTTTCAATATCGGCTGTGCGCTTTAAAATATATTCACGGTTCAAGTGGCGAAGTTTTATTTCTGCCACGTATTCCGCCTGTGTTTCGTCAATACCGAAGCCAATCATAAGGTTTGGTACAACTTCCGACTCTTGTTCGGTTTCTCTTACAATTTTAATAGCCTTATCAATATCAAGAAGTATTTTTTCAAGACCTTTTAAAAGGTGTAAGCGGTCTTTGGCTTTTGAGAGCTTATAATAAACTCTGCGGCGGACACATTCCTCACGGAAAGCCACCCATTCGCTAATAATTTCTTTAACACCCATAACACGAGGAGAACCTGCAATTAAAATATTAAAGTTGCAGGAAAAACTGTCTTCCAAAGGTGTCATTTTAACAACCTTTTTCATAAGCTTTTCATGGTCGGCGCCACGCTTTAAATCTATAGTGATTTTAAGACCGTTAAGGTCGGTTTCGTCACGGATATCGTTAATTTCGGTTATCTTTTTTTGCTTTACAAGGTCGATAACCTTTTCGATAATTGCTTCCGAAGTGGTTGTAGGCGGAATTTCGGTAATATCGATACAGTTTTGTGATTTATCATATTCCCACACGCCACGAACCTTGAAACTGCCTCTGCCCGTTTCGTAAATCTTCTCAATATCTTCACGGTTGTAAAGAAGCCTGCCACCTATCGGGAAGTCAGGCGCTAAAAGGGTATCAGCAACATTTATACTGTCGTCCTTAATATAAGCGATGGTAGTTTCACACACCTCACGCAAATTAAAAGGACAAATCGAGCTTGCCATACCAACCGCAATACCTGTATTTGCATTTACAAGCACCGACGGGAAGGTCACAGGAAACAGCACCGGCTCTTTCATTGTAGCGTCATAGTTATCAACAAAATCAACTGTGTCTTTATCAATATCGGTAAAAAGTTCACTCGCAATAGGTGAAAGCTTAGCTTCGGTATAACGGGAAGCAGCGTAAGCCATATCACGTGAATAGGCCTTACCAAACGAACCCTTTGACTGCACATAAGGGTGCAAAAGGGCGCTGTAGCCTTCTGACAAGCGGACCATCGTTTCATAAATAGCCGCATCGCCGTGGGGGTTAAGCTGCATTGTTCTACCGACAATATTAGCCGATTTTATTGTGTTGCCGTTCAAAAGCCCCATATTATACATTGTATAAAGCAATTTTCTATGCGAGGGCTTAAAGCCGTCAATTTCAGGGATAGCACGGGACACGATAACACTCATAGCGTAAGGCATATAGTTGGTTTCAAGTGTCTCGGTTATGGGCTGTTCGACAGTCAGTCCCGCCCCCGCAATGTAAGCATTTATCTGCGGTTTTACTTGTTTTATCTCTTTTTTCTTTCTCGGAGCCATATTTCTCTCCTTGTAAAATAATTAAAAATCATATAATTACGAATTAACTAATGTCTGCATCATCGAGATACATATATCCATTTTCGGCGATAAAGTCTTTTCTACCTTGTAAGTCGTCGCCTAAAAGCAAATCGAACATTCTCGAAGTGCGCTCGGCATCCTGTGGCATAACCTTTATAAGACGGCGACTTTCAGGATTCATTGTGGTCATATTCATCATATCAGGTTGGTTTTCACCAAGACCCTTTGAACGCTGAAGTGTATATTTCTTGTCACCGATTTTTTCTAAAATTTCGATTTTTTCCTTTTCATCATAAGCAAAATAGGTCATTTCCTTTGTGCCGATTTCATAAAGCGGAGTTTCGGCTATATAAACCTTACCCTCGCTTATAAGGGTTGGCATCAAGCGGTAAATCATAGTTAGAATAAGGGTTCTTATCTGGAAACCGTCAACATAGGCATCTGTACAAATTATAACCTTATTCCAACGAAGCGCCGACAAATCAAATGTGGCAAGTCCCTTGTTCGCTTTGGACTTTACTTCAACACCGCAACCGAGTACTTTAATAAGGTTGGTAATAATCTCACTCTTGAACACCTTATCATAATCGGCTTTAAGGCAGTTCAAAATCTTGCCTCGAACGGGAATAATCGCCTGAAATTCAGCATTTCTTGCCAATTTGCAAGAACCCAAAGCCGAGTCACCCTCCACTATAAAGAGTTCTCGCACTTCAACATCTTTAGAACGGCAGTCAACAAACTTGTCAACTCGATCAAGCATAGAGTTAGAAGACTGCAAGGTTTTCTTTATGTTGATACGCTCTTTTTCACTTCGTTCTCGGCTTCGCTTGTTGATAAGCACCTGGTCAGCAATCTTATCAGCTTCAGCCTTGTTTTCAATAAAGTAAACCTCCAACTGCTGACGCAAGAAGTCAACCATAGCTTCATAAATGAACTTATTGGTAATTGACTTCTTTGTCTGGTTTTCGTAAGAAGTCATTGTAGAGAATGAGGAAATAACAATAACCAAGCATTCTTCTATATCAGAAAAAGTAATTTTACTTTCGTTATTCTTATACTTGCCCGTTTGCTTGATATAATTGTCAAGCATAGCAAGGAAAGCATTTCTTGTTGCCCTTTCGGGAACACCGCCATGCTCAAGCCAGCTTGAGTTGTGGTAATATTCTTTTAAGGGATTTTTGTTGCTAAAGCTCATAGCAACATTGATTTTAACCTTGTATTCGGGCTTGTCCTCACGGTCTTTACCCTTTCGCTCGGTCTGCCAGAACTGAACATTTGCCATACGGTCTTCGCCGACGATTTCATTTACATAGTCAGTAATACCGTTTTTATAAGAAATTTCCTGCTGTATAAAACGGCTTCCCTGCTGTTCACGGAACAAGAAAACTAGTCCGTCATTTACAATGGCTTGTCTTTTGAGGGTGTCAACAAAATAATCGGTGGGAATATCAATATCGGTGAAAACATCTAAATCGGGCTTCCAACGGATTTTTGTGCCCGTTTCTCTGCCTGAATATTCTTGCCTTTGAAGACCGCCGATATTATAACCCTTTTCAAAATGAAGATTATATTTATAACCGTCACGCTTAATTTCAACATCCATATATTCAGAAGAGAATTGGGTAGATGCCAAACCTAAACCGTTAAGGCCTATAGAATATTCATAATCACCGCCGTTATTGGTATCATACTTACCGCCCGCATATAAACTTTCAAATAAGAGCACATAGTTATACTCTTCTTCCTTTGTATTATAGTCAACCGGCGCACCTCGACCAAAGTCCTGCACTTCTATTGAGCCATCGGTATATTTTGTTATAACTATTTTGTTACCGTGGCCTTCACGCGCTTCGTCTATTGAGTTTGAAATAATTTCGAATACACTATGCTGACAGCCGTCAAGTCCGTCAGAGCCAAAGATAACCGCAGGGCGAAGACGCACCTGGTCAGGACCTTTAAGCTGTTTAATACTATCGTTACCGTATTCCGCTTTAGCTTTTGCCATTATAAAAGCTCCTTAAATATAACTTATATATAAATATACTTTTACATTATATACCATATTTAGTGTTTTCGTCAAGCAAAAACCACAGATATGTATTGATTTTTAAGCCTTTTTGGTATATCATATATGGGTAGAGGTGACTTTGATGGAATTTATCGAAACACTTAACCAAACCGCAGTGGGAAAAATTCTCACAAGCGGTGCGGTAGTGAACTTTTTTCTTGTAATATTAGGCACACTTTTGGGGCTTTTATTCAAAAAAGGTATTCCCGAAAAAATCAGACAAGCTTTAATGACAGGTATGGCTTTTTGTGTGCTTTATATCGGACTTACAGGTCTTTTTGAAGATGGCGCAAACATTCTTGTGATGATTGTTTGCTTTGCTTTGGGCGGACTTTTGGGAGAACTTATTAATTTGGACAAGCGTGTAAACAATATAGGACTTTGGATAGAAAACAAGTTTTCTAAAAAAAATGAGGACACCAAAATTGCCGAAGGCTTTGTAGCCGCAACACTTCTTTTTTGCGTGGGAGCTATGACCATTGTCGGCTCTATAGACAGCGGTATTTCGGGCGATAACTCAACCCTTTATTCAAAGTCGGTTATCGACTGTGTCGCCGCCGCGGCACTGACTTCAAGTATGGGAATAGGCGTTATTTTCGCATCACTTTCAACCCTTGTAATAGAAGGCGGTTTAACCCTTTTGGCAGGTGTTATTTCCCCTATTTTAACCGATTACATAATTGCGCAGATGCAGGTTATAGGCTCTCTTTTAATCATAGCATTAGCGCTTAATATGTTAAAAATCACAAAAATCAAGGTTATGAATTTCGTACCTGCAATTTTACTTCCCCTTATACTTTGCTTATTTTAGGAGAATTTTATGAAAAAAAGAACAAGACGTCAAAAAGCGATTATTAAAAGAAATATATTTTTAAGTCTTTGCGCGGTTGTACTCATTGGCGCTATAGCGCTTATAGGCTTTATTGTTTCTTCGGTTGCAAAACCCGACAATAATAAATCTAATACTTCCAACAACCAAAGCACGCAGTCAAAAGTAGAGCCCAAGCCTGTTCCCGATACCTATGCCACAGTTTTAAGCATCGGTGATATTATGGCGCACCAAACACAAATTGACGGTGCTAAAACAAGCGACGGATATGATTTTTCCGCATTTTTTAAAGAGGTTTCTCCTTATTTTAAAGACGCCGATCTTACAATTGGTAATCTTGAACTAACCTTTGGCGGTACTGAATCAGGAAAATACCGAGGTTATCCGTCATTTAATACTCCCGACCAATTGGCTGATGTGATTAAGTCAAGCGGTATCGGAATGTTAATGACCTCTAACAACCACTCTTACGATACTTCCTTTTTCGGTCTTAAGCGCACTACGCAAATATTAAAAGAAAAAGGCATTGAATACACAGGCACAAAAGGAACTTTAGAAGAACCCGCATACCTTGTAAAAGATGTAAACGGTATTAAAATAGGAATTGCAAATTTCACTTACGAAACCCCCGGCGACGATGCTAACCGCAAATATTTAAACGGCGGTGCCATTTCAGCCGAAGCCAATGATTATATAAACACTTTCTCATACCAAAGAATTGATAAATTTTACACCGAAGCACAAAGTATTATCGACAGTATGAGAAGAGACGGTGCCGAGTTTATAACCTTTTATATGCACTGGGGCGAAGAATATCAGCTTACCGCTAACAACTGGCAAAAATCCATAGCACAAGAACTGTGTAATTTGGGTGTTGATATAATAATCGGCGGTCACCCCCATGTTGTGCAACCAATGGAGCTTATCCACTCCGAAGACAGTCAAAACACCGCTGTTTGCATCTATTCTCTCGGTAATGCGGTTTCTAACCAGCGAAGAGAGCTTATAAGCAATTCCAGACAAGGACACACCGAAGACGGTGTTATGTTCAGCTATACCCTTAAAAAATCAAAAGGCGAAGTTACGCTCCAAAGTATTGATTTAATTCCCACTTGGGTTCATAAATATCAGAATAATGGTTATAAGTACACAATTTATCCAATAGAAGATGTCGAAAATATTTCCTCAAAATATCCCGATTACGCTTCGAAATTAAAAGAATCATACAGTCGCACAAAAGCTATCGTGGGCAAAGGTCTCACCGATTGCCAAGAGAACATAGGTTGCGAAATAACCTTTAAATAATCTAACTCCCCTTTTCTCCTTAAACAGAAATGGGGAGTTATTTATAACAAAACTAAAACAGCACAACATTTGTCCTGTTTTTTTCAATAATTGTCTTGCAATGTATTTTTTAATAAAGTACAATAAATCAAAATAACTCTATTAAAGGAGTGTCACAAATGAATAAAAGAGAGGATTACTACGGCTTTAGCCCCTATAAAAAACCCGAAAAACTAATAACCCCCAAAGAATACCGTGCGGGTGTTAAGGCTTTAGGCGAAGGCAGAAACCAAACCTATGCCACACTCGAATTTATGGATAATGTCGAAAAATTGCGTAACGACCTTTACGATATGATAGTTTACGATGAAAGTGAGCTTCGTATATACGGCACAAAATATTATTTATCTAACGATGGTGATGATGAAGCGGACGGTCTCACGCCCGAAACCGCTTGGAAAACATTGCAAAAAGCCACCGAGTTTAAATTCCAACAAGGAGACGGTCTATATCTTCGCCGTGGTGACTTGTGGCGCGGTAATTTGCCGCTTCAAGATGGTGTTACCTACCAACCCTACGGCGAAGGTCCAAAACCTAAAATCTACTATTCCTACAACGGCAAAACAGAAGCAAAATGGGTAGAAACCGACATTCCTAACGTTTGGGTGTTTGACAAGGTTTTAGACACTCGTGATATTGGTCTTGTTGTGTTTGACGGCGGTAAAGAATACGCCAAAAAGAAAATGCAAAAAGCAGACCTCCAAAATGAACTCGACTTTTTCTTCAGCGGTTTTTACACCCTAAAAGATGAAGAAAAGAACGAATATAAGCTATACCTTTACTGTAGCAAAGGCAACCCCAGTGAAGTTTTTGAAGAAATAGAACTTTCACGTCAAGGCAGCACTATCCCGATACGCAACTTCCAACACGATATTAACGTTCACAACCTTGATATACGCTACGGTCAAGACTACTTCCTTACCGACTCTTCAAAAAACATAGAACTCACCTATTGTATTCTGGCTTTTATGGGTGGTCACTACGGCGGACACGCCAATATAAACAACGGTTGCTACGGCTTCGGCGGTGGTGGTGGCGCATGGAGCAGATGCGACAATATGAAGTTTGAACATTGCTTCTTTACGATGCATTACGACTGCGCCGTAACAGCGCAATCAAGCCGTCATATCAAAGAAAATCCAAACTGGTGGGAAGCGCATCCCGTTCATTTTAAAAACTTTAGCGTTAACGACTGCCTTATTGAATACAGCGAATACGGTGTTGAATTTTTCTACACTCAAAATCAAGACAGCGACGTTTTGGGTCAGCCTTGCTTTGACAACACCTACTTCGGTTATAATATTTGCCGCAAGTGCGAAAAAGGCTTTGGTGAGAAGCACGGCGCCGCAAAATTTATTCGTATGGGTGTTCACGAAAACTACTGTATAGATACCGTTTTTGAAAACAACGTATTTGACCGCTCGGGTCAGGTTGCTATTGAAATTACAGGCTTTGAGGGCGACCAAAGAAGAGACCAAATTTCTTATGACCACCTACCAAAAATGCGTGAAAATATCTACATCGACCCCAAAGACAAAAAATTCGCTATTGTAAACCTTATTTATTACGATTTCAACAATTATTCACAGGACACTCTTGAAAGATTAGGCGTTGAAAAAGATTCGGTTTATATTTTTACACCCGTAGAATAGTTAAAAGCATCCCGTTATTTTCGGGATGCTTTTCTATATTCCGTGGGGCTTATGTTCATTGATTTTTTAAAAAAGCTGTGAAAACTGCGAACACTTTGAAAACCGCTTTCAAATGCAATATCGGTTATGCTGTTATTTGTTTCGTCTAAAAGCTTTATTGCTGTTTCTAACCGATACATATTTATAAAGTCGGTAAATGTAATATTAAAAATATTTTTAAAATGACGCGACATATAGTTATAGTCGTAACCGAGCTCTTTTGCAATATCTGTAAGTGTAATTTTTTTAGTATGGTTTTCGGCAACGAAATCTACAATAGCTGAAACCGCTTCGCTATGACTTCGGTTTTTATCAACAAGTTTAACAGAATTTAAATATTCTTCACAAATTGCATAAAGGCAAGATTTTAAAGTGAATATTGAAGGATTTTTGTTGTTTATAAGTTGTGAAATTATATAATTTTTAATTTCGTCTTTAGCAACAAAGGAGTAACCGTCACTGATTTTATTTTTTATTTTCTTTGAGAAAAAACGAACAAAATCATCCGAAAAAACCAATACCCAGTATGTTGTGTTTTCCTGCGGTTTATAAGAGTGAATATCGTATGGCAAACACAACCCAAATTCACCTGCAGTTAAAAGGTAGTTCTTATCATTTATTGTGCAGTTGACCGAGCCTTCAATAACATATATAAGCTCTAAATTTTTATGAAAATGGTGTTCCCAAATATCGTCGCTATAAAAAGATATGTTGTAATTATAGTTAGAAGACGAGTTGATTGATTGATGAAATAACATAAAAACACCTCTAAAAGATAAAATTCTGCTTATATTATACTAAATTCAGCGTGAAAATGTCAAGATTTTGCTGTATATTTAAAATATAGATGTAATAGGAGAAAATTTATATGAATAAAAACCTATATAATTTCATTGTAAACAAGGAACACCATCAATACCGTCACACTGTTGACTGGAATTTAGGCAAAGAATATGCACAAAAAGGTCTTGCTCCCATTGAGCGTATGGCAGACCGCTTTGAGCGTATTACCGATGAAGAAAAAGCGGTTATTTTGCCTGACGAAAAAATTGTATTTTTGCGTACTGTTTCTAATCTTCCTGATTGCTTTACTGAAAAAGAATGGACTGATTTAAAAGAAAGATATTATATTCACGAACTTGGCTATATTTCAAATTTATCCCCCAATTATTATGATACAATTTCTTCTGGCTTACTAAAGAAGCGTGAAGAAGCCGACGAATATAGCAAACGTGCTATTGATAATATCATAAAACTTTCTGACAAATATTTAGAAGAAGCAAAAAGACAGAACAGAGAAGACTTGGTTGAGATTTTAACACAAGTACCGCGTTATCCTGCTCGCAATTTCCGTGAAGCGCTTCAGTTCTTCCGTATTTTACATTATGCTTTATGGCTTGAAGGTAACTACCATAATACAATCGGCAGATTTGATAAATATATGTATCCTTACTTGAAAGCAGATATTGAAAAAGGCGTTTACACCAGAGAAACCGCTCTCGAATTGCTTGAAGATTTCTTCCTTTCTTTCAATAAGGATAGCGATATTTATGTGGGTGTTCAGCAAGGTGACAATGGACAGAGTATGATGCTCGGCGGTATAGACGAAAACGGCGAATATATCTTCAACCTTTTAACCGAGCTTTGTATGGAGGCTTCCTGCAATAATAAACTTATCGACCCAAAAATTAATCTTCGTGTTAATAAAGATACACCCAAAGAAATTTACGTTAAGGGCACACATTTAACAAAAGCAGGGCTTGGCTTCCCTCAATATTCAAATGATGATATTGTTATTCCTGCGCTTGAAAAATTGGGATATGAGCATAATGATGCCGTAAACTATGCCGTTGCGGCTTGTTGGGAATTTATTATTCCAAGCGTTGGCGCAGATGTTGATAATATCGGCGCAATGTCATATCCAAAGGCTGTTGATACAGTTTTGCATAACGGTTTTATGGAATGTGAAACCTATGATGATTTCTTCCAAAAAGTTGTTGAAGAAATAAATAACGAATGTGACCGTATTTGTGACGGAATAAAAGACCTTTGGTTTGTACCCTCTCCATTTATGAATGTGCTTATGGGTTGCAATGTTGCCGAGGGTTCAAAATATAACAACTTTGGTATTCACGGCACAGGTATCGCCACAGGCGCTGACTCTTTGGCTGCTATTAAGAAATATGTTTTTGAAGAAAAAGCTATTGATAAGCAAACCCTTTTAGAAGCAATTGATAGTAACTTTGAAAAACATAGCGAGCTTTTACCAATTCTTCGCTATGAATCGCCAAAGCTCGGCAACAACGATGACTATGTTGACTCTATCGCAACCGATCTTTTGGATAGCTTCGCTAAATGCCTTGAAGGCAGAGTAAACTGCCGCGGCGGCATCTATAGAGCAGGTACCGGCAGCGCTATGTTCTACCTCTGGCACGCTAATGAAATCGGAGCTTCTGCTGACGGCAGACGAGATAAAGAACCCTTTGGTACTAACTATTCGGTAAGCCTTTTCGCAAAGGTTAAGGGTCCCGTTTCGGTTATAGCTTCAATGACCAAGCAGCACTTTGAAAATGCTATAAACGGCGGACCGCTGACACTCGAATTCCACCAAAGCGTATTTGCAGATGAAGACGGTATTGAAAAGGTTGCTGCTCTTGTTAAACGTTATATTGAACTTGGCGGTCATCAATTACAGCTTAATACCGTTAACACCGAGCAACTTCTTGACGCTCAGGCACACCCCGAAAACTACAAACAATTGGTTGTTCGTATCTGGGGTTGGAGCGCATACTTTGTTGAACTCGATAAAGAATATCAAGACCACGTAATTGCCCGTCAGGCATATAAAATTTAGGAGTAATTTATGAAAGTTCTTTTTATGGGTGACAGTATCACAGCTCTCGGCGTTTGGGTAGAGCATTTTAATAACATTATGAAGCCTGAGCTTAGCGTTAACATTGCGGTAAGCTCGGCTACTTGGCGCGACAGACATAACACCGTTTTAGACGGAAATCCTATATTCCGTCTATCCGACAGTGGCGGACCAAATAACACCCTTTGTAATCAGGTTGAAAAACTGCTACGCGCAAAAGACCAAACCCATCCACTTTACCAAAAAGATGATAAATTCCAAGATTTTGACGTTATTATAGTTTCAGTGGGCACTAACGATGGCGGTGAACAACTTCCTTTAACTAATGAACAAATCAACAGTCAGTTTGTAAAAGAAGATTTATCACCCCTACCGTTAGAACTTGTTGACCGTACAACTTGGGCAGGTGCCATGCGTTACGCTTACGAGCATTTAAGAAGACTTTATCCAAATGCCAAAATCTTCTACTGCTCCCCTATCCAAGCGTGCGAAGCTCTCCGTAGCTACAAATCAACCAAGCTCAAAGGCGAGGTTATCAAAGCAGTATGTGACAGAATTTCAGACGTTATGTTTGTAGATACATTCAACTGTGGAATTTGCGGTATTTACGAAATAAAAGAACAAAACGGTCGCGACTTAATTGACGGACTACACCCCAACAGTAACGGTGGCAAAAAAATTGCCGAATATAATTACCGTGCTGTAAAGTTGGCTTTATTTTAAATTATGAACGGAACAATTTTTGATATTAAAGAAATGGCGGTACATGACGGCCCTGGGATAAGAACCACTATATTTCTAAAGGGCTGTCCGCTTCGCTGTATGTGGTGCCACAATCCTGAAGGTTTAAGTATAAAACCGCAACTGATGTACAAATGTAACAACTGCAAAAATTGTGGTAAATGTATGAAAAAATGCGACCACCCCGAATGTCAGCCGTTTTCAAGATGCGTACATATCTGCCCCGAAAATTGCTTAAGTATAGCAGGCAGAAATGTTTCAGCCAAAGAGGTAGCAAATGAAGTTATCCCTTCAGCTTCTGTATTGGGTGATGATTTTGGCGGTTTTACATTTTCGGGCGGTGAACCGCTAATGCAAAGTGAGTTTTTACTGGAACTAATGGAAGAATTAAAAGACTTCCACCTTTGCATTGAAACCAGCGGTTACACCGATAGCGAAACCTTTAAAAAGGTAATAGAAAAACTCGACCTTGTGATAATGGATATAAAACTCGCTGACAGCGAAAAGCATAAATATTACACCGGTGTCGGCAATGAACAAATACTCGAAAATTTTGAGATTTTAAAGAACAGCGGTAAGACTTATATCATTAGAACTCCGCTTATTTCAGGCATTACTGACACTAAAGAAAACCTTGAGGCTATAGAAAAAATAATTGGCAACTCCACTTGGGAAAAGCTCCCCGAAAACGAAGTAGCCGGCGCCAAATACAAAATGCTTAATATGGAATTCCCCTTAACATCAGAAAAAGCAAAACGGAATTAACCGTTTTGCTTTTTTATTTTTTCTAAAACTTTTTGGCCTTCCAAAAAAATCTTTTCGGCTTCCTTATCTCCCTCAAAGCCGGTGTTTTTAATAATTCTGAGTCCCAACATTAAATCTTTCGGCAAAGGCAATTTTTCATCTGCGACCTGCTCATAGAACTCATCACCCAATTTAATAGGTTCTTCCACAAAAATTGAATAATCAAACGCATCGTCAAAATACTGCTTTGCTTTATCATCTATAACAAAAAGCACTGTCGAATGCTCCGCCACTAAAACCGACTGCACCTTTGCAAACATTGTATTACGTCCAGCATCTCGGTTACTATCGCTTACACTGCAGTTTACAACCTGAATATTAACCTCACCGTTACCGTCAATATCGGTTGCATATTTTTCGAAATATTCTTCCACACTGTCAAGCTGAGTATCTATTGTCGGAGTATATGTAAAATACAAGACCGAAAAATCAAATTTTTCGCGTGTGGCACACTGTACCGTTACAATAGACAACAAAACACAAATAATAAGCACCAGTATGGTTTGAAATTTAAAGTGATACCAAAAATTACTGAATTTTTCACTGAAAGTACGGGGTTTTATAGCAACCTCGCTTGGTTTTGCCTCAGGCTCGATTTCACCTTGCTGCATTTTTTTTAACCTCAAAAA
This sequence comes from Clostridia bacterium, assembly GCA_017537195.1. GTDB lineage: Bacteria > Bacillota > Clostridia > Oscillospirales > Acutalibacteraceae > UBA737. Next base: position 20,988 of record JAFYLF010000045.1, on the reverse strand, counting down.
TTCCTCTCTCGCTTTGCGCTGTTCTTCTATAATTTCATTACGTTTCTCGCCCATTTTAACACTTCCTTCTTTAGCGTAATTTTAGCATATTTGCGCCACCTTTTCAACCGATTTTTTATTTTTTACTATTTGTTTACTTTTTGGATAAAATAATTTAAAGAAAGGTTGAAGTTATGAAAGAAAAGACAAAACAAAACCTCCAAGGTGCCGCAGCAGGACTTTGCATCGGCTTTGTAAACGGAATTTTGGGGGCCGGTGGCGGTATGCTTGCCGTTCCATTTCTTAAAAAATTGGGTTTTTCACAAAAAGAATCGCATACAAATGCCATTGCAATAATTTTACCCATAACCATTATTTCAGCTTTTATATATTTGTATAAAGATTATACCGATTTAAGCGATGCTTTAATCTATATACCAACAGGGCTATTAGGCGCTGTTATAGGCACATATTTGCTCAAAAAAATTTCTCCAAAATGGCTTAAGCGAATTTTCGGCGCACTTATGATTTACGCAGGCGTACGCCTGCTGCTTAAATGAATATCTCCGCCCTTTTAGCAGGGCTTTTTTCAGGAATACTCGGCAGTATGGGACTTGGCGGCGGCGGTATTCTTATAATCTACCTTGCCCTTTTTACCGATACCAAACAATTAACTGCGCAAGGCATAAATCTTTTATTCTTCATTCCTATCGGTATTTTATCAATAATAATATATTCCATAAAAAAACAAATTAAATGGAAACCCACTTTAAAAATTGCGGTATTCGGCATTATCGGCGCTATAATAGGAATACTTTTAGCTGATGTATTAGGCGGCGATATCACACGCAAAATCTTCGGCGGATTATTGATTTTAATGGGAATTTCAGAATTATTTAAAAAGACAAATCGAATTGCAAATAAAAAATGAGCCTTGCGGCTCATTTTTTATTTATGCATTTATTATATTTTTCTTTTTTGTAATTGTCTGAATTGCAAAAACAATACCAACTAATGCAACACCGATTACATCTGTTACAATACCGGGGTAAATAAGCAATAAGCCACCGACTACGCTTACAATTCGTTCATACCATCTCATATTATGCAAGAAATATCCGCTCAGTGCGGAAGATACCGCAAATATACCGACAAACGAAGTTATGCAAATCAAAATAACTTCAGGAACTGTTGTATTTATAAACAACATTGCGGGGTTAAGCGCAAATACATAAGGTACTATAAAGGCGCCGATAGCAAGCTTTGTTGAGGTAAATGCAGTTTTCATTGGGTTTGCTTGTGCAATAGCAGCACCGGCATAAGCCGCCAATGCTACGGGCGGAGTCAAATCTGCTACGATACCGAAATAGAACACGAAGAAATGCGCCGCCAAATCGGGAACACCCATTTTTATAAGAATAGGTGCGCAAGTTGCCGCCATAATGCAATAGTTTGCAGTGGTAGGAACACCCATACCTAATACTATACAGGTAAGCATTGTTAGGAAGAGCGCAATAATAACCTTATCGCCTGCAAGAGATAAAATACCATTTATAAGCATAGTAGCAAGACCTGTCATTGTAATGGTACCGGCAATTATACCTGCCACACCGCAAGCAACTGCAACGGTAATCATACCCTGTCCGCCTGCTGCAAGCGCTTCCAAGATACGTTTTGGTGTAATTCGGTTTTCTTTATTGAAAATACCTACAACAATGGTTGCAATAATTGCAATAGCCGCAGCATAGGCTATTGAACGTGAGCCCGAACTTACAAGAACTATAAGTATTATAAGCGGAAGAAGTAAATATGTTTGCTTTAAAAGGGGTAAAAATCTTGGTAATTCTTCTCTTGAAAGTCCACGAAGACCTTCCTTTTTAGCCTCTAAATGAACTGCTATAAACACGCCCAAGAAATATAGGCAAGCAGGTAAAATTGCACGAACAACAATGTTGCTATAAGACACGCCAATATTTTCTGCCATAAGGAATGCAGCCGCACCCATAATGGGAGGCATTATCTGTCCGCCCGTCGAAGCCGAAGCCTCTGCCGCAGCGGCAAATTCAGGCTTATACCCCGTCTTCTTCATAAGCGGAATAGTAACCGAGCCTGAACCTACAGTATTAGCAACCGAAGAACCCGAAACCATACCCTCCATAGCCGAGGCTACAACTGCAACCTTTGCAGGTCCGCCCGAAAATCCGCCAACAACTGAGTTGGAAATTTTTATGAAGAAATCGGCGATACCTGTTCTTTCAAGAAATGCGCCGAAAATTATAAATATTGCAATGTATTTCGAGCAAGTATTAACGGGAGTTGATAAAATACCCGAAGTGGTAGTATAGAACAGTTTTCCAACCAAGCCCTCTAATCTACGGAATATATCAGGGTTTGTAAGTCCCCAGCCAATTGCATAAACAATAAAAACTGCCGCAACAATAATGATGGGAATACCCACACAGCGTCTGCAAAGCTCTAATAAACAAAGTATTCCTACTACACCAATCAATATTTGATGTAATTCAAATCTGTTACCCTGCTGAATAATAGTCATTGCATCAAAAGTATAATAGAAGAATGAAGCTGAGCCTGCTAACATTAAAACAATGTCATACCACGGAATGTAGTTCACCCTTTGTGTTCCCTTTTTAGCAGGATAAACCAAGAAACCGATAAATACAATTGAGCCTACAAAGCTTGAAAGCCTGATTGCATCAAGCCAAGTAGCAAAAAAGGTTACATAAATACAAAAAAGAGAAAAAGCCGCAAGAATACAGTTTACTGCGATTTTCGCCTTGCCTTCCCATACTCTTACATTAGATTCTCTATCAAATTTTTTCATTACAGCATCTAAATCCATTGGCTCGTTAGATTTAGGTTCTGTCTTTTTCGAGAAAAGCAACAAACTCCCTACCTTTCAGTAAAATATTAAAATAGCTGCGACTGTTTATGCCGCAGCTATCTCTTTTTAAAAAATTAACAATAGTTAATTACTTAACTGCTACTTCAATTCCTTTTTCTTTAAAGTACTTTGCAGCACCTGCATGGAAAGGTACAGTAAGACCGTCAGTAGCATTTTCAAGGCTTAATTCTGCACCCTTTGCATGCTCTTTTGTGATAGCTTCAATATTTTCAAATATAGCTGCTGTCAAGTTGTAAACATCCTCTTCACTTGCATCAGCATTTACTATTAATGTAGCCTTAACAGTGACACTTTCAATATCCTCTGTTTGATTCTTATAAGTGTTTGCAGGGATTTTATAAACTGAATAGAAGGTGTTGTCTTCCATAAGTTTTTTAGCAATATCACCGTCTATCGGAACGATACGAGTGTTAGCATTAGTCAAGCTAAGTTCTGTGATAGCGGGTGTCGGAGCGCCTGCAACGATAAATGCAGCGTCGATTTTGCCGTCTTTTAAAGCATCAGCGCTTTCGTCGAAGTTTTGGTATTGGGGTTTTATATCCTTTTCGGTAAGTCCTGCAGCAGCAAGAACGTCAACCGCATTGAAATAAACACCTGAACCGGGAGCGCCGATAGATACCTTCTTATCCTTTAAGTCAGCAACGGACTTAATGTCAGGATTAACTGTAACGAGCTGAACTGCCTCTGCATAGAGACCTGCTACTGTGCGGAAGCTCTCGATTTTTCCATCTTCTTCAAAAGAACGGGTTCCGTTCCAAGCATAGTGCATAACATCGGACTGAACAGTACCTAACTGATAGTCACCAGCGTCGATACCCTGAATGTTGTCTTTAGAACCGCCTGTTGATACAGCGTTAACAGTAACACCGGCATTGTTTGTTATGTACTGACCGATAATACCGCCATAAGCATAGTATGTACCTGTGGGGCTACCTGTGCCCATTGTCATAGTGCTGCTACCGCAAGCCGTTAAAGAGAAAAGCATAGCAACAGCTAATAAAATCGCTAAAATCTTTTTCATAATAATTCTCCTTTTAAAATATTAACAAAAACATTATACACTAAATTTACATTTTTTGCAAGAAAAAATGTTTTTTATTACATAATTGTAATATTACTTGCATTTTTTATTTAAAATATGCAAATAGTGATTATGTTTTCCCAAGAAAAAATCTTCAAAAAAATAAAAATATTGCTTGACAAGGTGCTATAAGTGTGGTATATTATTTAGGCGCTTGAAAAATGCTGGTGTAGCTCAGTTGGTAGAGCAGCTGATTTGTAATCAGCAGGTCGGGGGTTCGAGTCCGTCCACCAGCTCCAGCGCATATGAGTCTTTAATCGGACTCGAAGCCTGAGAGGGTGAGCACCGTTTAGAAAACATCACGGTGTGATGTTTTTAGGTGCGAAGTGCGAGTAACTCCTTGCGAGCACGGCAAACTTTTCGTAGAAAAGATTGCGTCCGTCCACCAGCTCCAGCGTATATGAGTCTTTAATCGGACTCGAAAAATGTTAAAATTAAATATGGGAGTGTTCCCGAGTGGCCAAAGGGGGCAGACTGTAAATCTGTTGTCTTCGACTTCGGTGGTTCGAATCCACCCGCTCCCACCAAAAATCCTCGTTCGTAAGAACGGGGATTTTTACTTTTTCACTCTTACCTCTTCACTCTTCACTTTTCTCTTAAATACGAGGATTTTTGGAAAGTAATAAGTAATAGTGAATAGTGAAGAAGTTCGGTGTCTGCTTCGCAGACGAAATATAAAATCTCCGTAAAGGTGAATCTGAACGACTGAAATAAAAACAGCACCCGATTCTAAATAAAGTCGGGTGCTATTCTTTTACAAATTCAATTATATCCCCCACCTCACAGTCAAGGGCATAACAAAGAGCGTCAAGAGTTTTTGTGTTTATTGCTTCGCCTTTTTTCATTCTGTGTAATGTGTTTGCAGAAAAACCTTGTTTAAAAATAAGATTATATTCAGTTATTCCTTTTTTAAAAAGTGTCTCATAAAACGGCGCGTAACTAATCATTTTTAATCACCATTTTAATATTATCATACTTAACCTCTTGACTATACTTAAAATATTGAGTATAATTGTCATATCTTGAAGCTTTGGTTTTATTCAAGATATAAAAAGGAGGATTTTAAAATGAAAAAATTATTGGCGTTGGGATTGTTATTAACTTTGCCATTCTCGTTTTCTGCTTGCGGTGGAAATACGGTAAATAACGAACAGTCCAAAACAACAAACACTTCAAATTGCCCGGCAAGTCAATACGGAAATCACGATTGGAATCGTGCGACATGTCAAGAACCACAAAAGTGCGAAGAATGTAATGCTTACAAAAACGATGAGTTGGGAACTCATTATTGGTCCGATGCCACATGCCAAAGACCTAGTAAATGTGCAGACTGTGGTACATATAAAGATGATAAACTAGGAACTCATAATTTCCTATCAGATGGTGAATGTGTGCATTGCGGAATTAAATATGAAGACTACATTAACTCAAAAGAATAATTTATAAAACAGACGCACAGAATTAACTCAAAAAACAATTGCTCGCCATCTAAATCATTCGTAAATTTGGCGATAAAAAGGAGAAATAGAAATGAAAAAAATATTAACAATTCTGCTCGCAGTAATAATGATAACATCATTAACCGCTTGTGGTGCAAAAAACAATAATTTTGAAGGCACCTGGAAAGTCGATAGCATTGAGTACGAGGGTTCAAAATTTTCCGTTAAAGAATTGAAGAATTCTACAAATGAAGATTTAAGCAGTTTATACGAGGGCTTAAATGAGTTTTTGCTTATTCTAAAGGATGGCGGAGAAGCCTATCTCTATGTTAATGGATATGGTGATTCCGGAGATTGGTCCAAGTCAGATGATGGCAATAATATTATGATAGGTGTCCAAAAGTGTGAAATTGTTGATAAAATGATTTGTCTTGATTTTGATGGTAATAAAGTATATTTAAAAAAAGCATCAAATAGTCAAGAAATCCCAAAAAAAGATGGTGTAGAGAACGAAGATCCATCAAAGGATGATAACTCGGTTGATAAAACAACTTCCTCAGAATCGGAAAAATCTTCAACCGATGATGCAAAATGGAAACAGTTTTTAAAAGACTATGAGGCATGGGTTGACGATTATATTGCAATAGTTAAAAAATATAAGGATAATCCAACAGATATGTCAATCTTATCAGATTATACTGAGATGGTCTCAGAAATGACTGAGTGGAGCGAAAAAGCCGATGAAATTGAATTGGAATTGGAAGATACCGATGCAGCTTTAGAGTATTCGGCAGAACTTTTAAGAATTGCAGGAAAATTAGCTGAAGCGGCGTATTGATATGTTGGAGGGATTAATCTATGAGTAATATTAAAACAAGAGACATCAAAATGTTAATTTCGTTTATTGTTTCAATAGTTGGGATTTTAGTTTTAGCAATTTCTATTTTATTTTTGCCATATATAACCGCAGTTGGAGACTTAGCTGACTACATTAATACTTATTCAGACACCATTGCAATTAAAGACAGTAATGTTACTTTGGGAGATTTAGAAAATGTTACTTTCATATCTGTTAGAAATGTTGAAAAAAGTATATATGGGGAAGAAGGCGCAAAAATACTTGACATCTTTTTGATCGTGTTTGCAAGTTTTGCCATATTTACAATGTTGTTTATAATATTAAAAAAGCCTATAGTAGCAATTATAGGAAATTTATTGTCTTGTGGTGTTTTCCTTTTTGTCAGCAAAATCATAAAAGATGTATATATAGCAGATAATAAGTATTCATGGGGTATTGGATACTATGCTATACTGATTGCTTTAACAGTTATTATTATAGGTTTGATTTTGATGTTGGTATTTAAAATCATTCAGAAAAAGCAGCAGAATTTCGCAAAAGACCAACTTTAAGTCGGCATCATAATGGTTCGTAACAGCCAAACAAAAAAGACTTGCTGAAGCAAGTCTTTTTTGTTTGTATTTGTGTCCGCAGGACTGGGCATCGTTTTGCAACTTTGGTTGCAAACATCATTTCGAGCGTAGCGAAAACATCATTGTTCGTGAAACAGACACAAAACGAAGTTGCGCTTTGTTCAAATATCTGCTACAATTAAATTAAAGGACGGTGGTAATATGAAAGAACCTGTTAAATTAAACAACTCCCATTTAGCCATTAAGATACTAATGACAGCGGTTATCGGGGTGATTTGCCCATTTGCCTCGATTTATTTGTTGATTTTTCTCGCATTTGGCGGTTATTGGGCTGTAACTGTTTTGATGGGCCTTTTACTTATTCCGCTTGTCATTCCTTTGATATGGATTAAAAAGCGAAAGGCATATCTTATCGCTTATATATCATTCATATTATGCTTTGCCATTCTTGTGGGTACACAATTTGGTATTAGAAGTTATAACGATGCTATAACCATTGATGTTACACCGAATATAAATGTGCACGAATATCTCCCATTTGAAGAGAATTCAAAAATAATTAAAACCAAAAGCGAAATTCTTGATTTTTGCAATGTTCCAAAACAAGAATTGCCCATTATCGACGGTGCAACAGCGGCTTTCCCTGTTTATTCTGCCTTTGTCAATGCAGTATATCCCGAAACGACCGAACTATACGACGGCGTGTTTGAATACAACAATACTCAAGGCGGTTATGAACTGCTTGCTCAAAAAAGTACGGATATTTTCATAGGCGCCGCCCCCTCAAAAGAGCAAGTTGATTTTGCCGAGAAAAACGGCACTACCTTTGATTACACCCAAATAGGATACGAGGCGTTTGTTTTCTTTGTTCATAAGGATAATCCAATAGAAAGCCTTACTGTTCAACAAATAAAAGGTATTTATTCAGGCAAAATTACAAACTGGAAGCAAGTTGGCGGCAAGAACGAAAAGATAGTCCCCTTTCAGCGAAATGAAGGTAGCGGAAGCCAGAGTATGCTCATTCGTTTTATGGGCGACACCCCCATTATAGAACCTGACACTCAAACAATGGTTGACGGTATGGGCGGAATTATAGAAGAGGTTGCCGACTACAAAAACAAAACAACCTCAATCGGTTTTTCTTTCCGTTTTTATGTTGAGGGCATTATCAACAACCCCGACATTAAAATGATTGCGGTTGACGGCATTGCTCCAACCAAAGAAAACATCAGAAGCAACACATACCCCATAATAGCTCCAGTCTATGCCGTAACTTACGAAGGTAACCCCAACGAAAATGTAGATAAGCTTATAAATTGGATTTTGTCGAGTGAGGGGCAGTATATTATCGAAAAAACAGGCTATGTTGGAATGAATAAAAAATAATGTATTGACAACACAAAATAATAGTGTTATAATTTCCTTGCAATTAGGGAGCTTGATGAAACTCAGGCTGAGAGGAAGTCCGTTTTACTATGACTTCGACCGATAACCTGATGCGGATAATGCCGCCGTAGGGAAATACAGTGTTTGTATTGCCACAGGTATATTGCCTGTGGCTTTTTCATTTTGTATTTCCGTGAGCGAAATCTTAAAACTCAAGGTAATTGCAAGAAGAAAGAAAAAAGGAGAAACAAAAATGAAAAACAAACATCTTTACAAAATCTGCGAAAGCGCTGTTTTAATTGCGCTCTCATTGGCTTTAATGCCGATTGAAATCCCAGGTCCCGCCTTTGGCGGAGATATCGACCTTGTTATGATTCCGCTTTTTATTTTAGCATACCGCAACGGTGCTTTATACGGTATCGCTTCAGGCGCAGTATTCGGCTTTTTAAAGTGCCTTATTGGCGGAGGCATTGGTTGGGGACTCCCCAGCGTTTTGCTCGACTATGTATTAGCTTATGCGGCAGTAGGCTTTGCAGGGTTCTTTAAAGAAAAAGCGTGGGCAATAGAGCTTTCCACCTTTACCGGTTGCTTTGCAAGATTTATAATCCACTTTATAAGCGGTATTACACTCTATATGATAACCGTTCCCACCGAGATTGCGGGTATGACCTTTGCAAACCCTGTGCTTTATTCGGTAGTTTATAACTCACTTTATATGTTACCAAACACCGTAATTGCCATAGTTATTATGAGTCTGCTACGATATCCTCTTAAAAGACTTAAAAAATAGGATAATATACCGTTTTCTCGCACAAAACAAGTAAACCTGAAAGCGTGTTCTTAAGGGCTGTGCTCTTAAGAAAAGTTTTAAATATCGCCCGTTGTGTTGCACCTCAGGCCACAATTAGTTTTGAGGAGGGCCAAGGGTTTTTAGCGCCCCTAACAAGCGACATTTGTCAACCAAATGCCCCGATTGCCAGGGTGTAAGACAAATACTAAACGGATGTGTAGAATTTCTGCACATCCGTTTTACTATATCAAAAAACAAAATTTAGTTTTTAAAAATATTTTTTACGATATATTGCTTCGCAATTCGATATATTTTACTTTGTAAAATTCGATATGTTTACCTTGGGCAAACCAAGACTAAAAATATTAAAGTCAGTTTTATAATAACCAACAAAATAAAAATCTAAATGATTACAATTTTTAATCTGAGACTCTATAACAATTACTTCTTGAATTTATATGTTGATTTTGTTAAAATAAATATAAAGATTTACATATTTCAAAGGTTGTGTAATTGTGATTAAAGCTGAGATATTAACAGATTTGAAACAGCTTACCCCCGAAGAAAAAGATATACTTAATGGTAATAAAATAATTGATCGTAATATTTATATGTCAAGCGGAGGAAATACGATAAATAGTAAAAAACTATTAGACGAGGGTAAGTTGATTACCATGCGTAAGCATACCCGTTTTATCGACTTTCCAGAACACACCCACGATTATATAGAACTAATTTATATTTGTCAAGGAAGCGCCACTCATATTATTGAAGGTAAAGAAATCAAACTACACGAAGGTGAGATGCTCTTCTTAGGGCAAGGCATAAAGCACAGTATTAAAAAATCCGAACAAAACGATATAGCAGTAAACTTTATCATTCTTCCTCACTTTTTTAGTGATACTCTTTATGCATTAGGAGAAAAAGAAAGCCCCATCAAAACATTTTTTATAAACTGCCTTTGCGGCAGTAGCAGCAATAGTTATTTACATTATAGTATATCAGACATACCTGAAGCCCAAAATTTAATGGAAAATCTCATTCTCATCGTTATGGGCGAGACTCCTAATAGGCGCAAACAATTACAGATGACTATGGCTCTAATCTTTATGCAACTTATTTTTCATACGGACAAGTTAATAGCTGAAATAAATGAAGATACAACTATATTTAAAATTCTAGATTACATAGAAACAAATTATATAAACGGAACTCTTTCAAAGGCATCGCAACTTTTTCACTATGAAAAAAGTTGGCTATCTCGCGAAATTGTAAAAAAAACCGGGAAAACATTTACACAACTTATTCAGGAAAAACGATTATCCCAAGCTGCATTTTTGCTAAAAAACACTAATAAAAGTTTCTCAGATATTTCTGCCTCTGTAGGCTATGAAAATACAAGTTATTTTCACAAAATTTTTACCCTAAATTATAATATGTCTCCCAAAGAATATCGAAAAAGGAACTAACTGCAAGAAAAGACATATTTTAAGCAATTTAAAGACCTATTTTTATATAATGTTTTACGTTAAAATATTTACAGTATATAAAAAGGAGGTCTTTTTTTGCAATATTTTTTAGCTATTGATATCGGCGCTTCAAGCGGTAGGCATATTTTAGGTTGGCTTGAAAACGGTATCATAAAACAACAGGAAGTTTATCGTTTTGAAAATTATATTTTAAATCAAAACGGCTCACTTATTTGGGATATTGAGCATCTTGTATCCGAAGTGAAGGCAGGTATTAAGGCTTGCTGTGATCTAGAAAAAATCCCTGAGACAATTTCTATTGATACATGGGGCGTTGACTATGTTCTATTAGATAAGGACAAAAAGCCTATTTTGCCTGCAGTCTCTTACAGAGATAGCCGTACTGACGGTATCCCTGAAGAGATTGATAAAATAATTCCCCGCACCGAACTTTATAAAAGAACCGGTATCCAAGCAATTAATTTCAATACGATTTATCAGCTTTACTGCGATAAGAATAGTGGTAAATTAGATAATGCTTCCCACTTCTTAATGATACCTGAATACTTGTCATTTTGTCTTACGGATGTTATTAAAAACGAATACACAAATGCTACAACAGGTTCAATTATAAATGCCGAAACTAAAAAGCTTGATAAAGAATTATTAGAACTCTTAGGTATAAGAACAGATATATTTGGTGAACTCAATTTGCCCACAGATGTTATCGGCAATTTAAGCGATACTGTTAAAAAAGAAGTCGGATTCGATGCAAAAGTCATTTTCTGTCCCTCGCACGATACTGCCTCTGCAGTTGCGGCCTGCCCTGTTGGTGACACGGGTATTTACATTTCTTCAGGTACTTGGAGTTTAATTGGCACCGAAAATCTATCACCCATCTTGTCGGACGAAGCCATGAATGGTGGTTTTACAAATGAAGGTGGCATTGAATACCGCTACCGCTTCCTTGAAAATATAATGGGTATGTGGCTATTTCAAAACATGAGAAAAAATCTCAATAAAAAATATACATATGACGAAATGATGAATATGGCTAAGCAAAGCGATTTTAAAGAACTTATAAATCCCAATGCCAAAGAATTCGTAGCCCCCGACAATATGATTGAAGCAATAAGGAATTATTTGCACAAACCGGAATTACCTATAGAAGATGTTTTAAGCTCTGTTTATCATTCACTTGCAAATTCATATAATGAGGCTGTTAAAACGATAGAACGTGTAAGCGGTAAACAAATAGACTTAATTAACATTATCGGTGGTGGCAGTAAGGATAGTTATTTGAATGAGCTTACAAAAAAATATACCGGTAAGCGCGTACTCGCCGGTCCCACAGAAGCTACGGCACTTGGCAATCTTATTGCTCAACTTATGTATGCTAACAAAGCTTTGACTCTTGAAGAAGCAAGAGAAATAGTTAAAAAATCTTTCAATATTTTGGAGGTATAAAATGAGCAGATATTTGGAAGCAAAAGAAATGTATGCTAAAATCGGTATTGACACTGATATAGCAATTGAAAAACTGATGAACGTACCCATTGCACTTCATTGCTGGCAGGGTGACGATGTGCGAGGATTTGACCAGAAAGTAGATTCGCTTTCAGGCGGAATTCAGACTACCGGCAATTATCCCGGCAGAGCAACCACACCCGAACAACTAATGGCGGACTTAGATATAGTTTTAAAGCTTTCTCCAGGCACTAAAAAGCTTAACCTCCACGCTTGCTATGCCATTTTTGATGACGAAAACGGTGGTTGGGTTGACAGAGATAAAATCGAGCCTAAACACTTTAAAAAATGGGTTGATTTTTGTAAAGAACGCGGTCTTGGTTGCGATTTCAACCCCACATTCTTCTCCCACCCAATGTGCGACCCATTAACTCTCTCAAGTCCGAATGAAAAAACCCGCAAATTCTGGATTGATCATGGCAAAGCTTGTATCAGAATTTCTCAATACTTAGCCGAGGAATTGGGCCAGGAATGTGTTATGAATATTTGGACGGGAGACGGATTTAAGGATATTCCTGCAGATAGAATAGGTCCTCGTGCCCGTTACAAAGAAGCTATTGACGAAATCCTTTCTGAACCTTTTGATTTTAATAAGGTTAAACCTTGTGTTGAATCTAAGGTTTTCGGTATTGGTGTTGAAGCTTATACAGTGGGTAGTGCGGAATTTTCACTATCATATGCCGCTGCTAATAAAGATAAATGTATTCCCCTTATGGACAACGGTCATTATCATCCTACCGAAGTGGTATCAGATAAAATACCCGCTTTACTTGTATTTTTCCCTGAAATTGCATTACACATTACACGACCCATTCGTTGGGATAGCGACCATGTAGTATTACTCGACGATGAAACTAAAGAAATTACTAAAGAAATTGTCCGCTGCACAGATCTTGATGGTAGAGTTAAAATTGCACTCGATTATTTCGATGCTTCGATTAATAGAATTTCAGCTTGGACAGTAGGTCTTAGAAACGTACAAAAAGCATTGCTTATAGCATTACTCACCCCCGATATGACCAATTTACAAAACAGCAATAACTTTACCGAAATTATGGTAAGAACCGAAGATATTAAAACCATGCCTTTCGGTGACGTTTGGGCAGAATACTGTAGAAAATGCGATGTGCCACTCGACAATGAATGGTTCGAATCGGTTAAGAAATATGAAAACGAAATTTTATCAAAGAGAGGATAATTTTAATGAAAAACATTTTAAATGCACCATTTGTAGAGGAAATGAAAAAAATAACCGCAAACATGTATCGTCAGGGTTGGGATGAGAGAAACGGCGGAAATATAAGTTATATGCTTGAAGAAAACCAAGTAGCCGAGTATCTCGATCTAAATAATGTTATCCGCACAATACCCACCGGCTTTGATGCTACTGAGCTCATTGGCAAAATATTTATTGTTACCGGTACTGGTAAATACTTTAAAAATGTAGAGGATGACCCTGAAAGCAATCTAGGCATTATCCGCATTGCAAAAGACGGTACCACCGCAGAACTTTTATGGGGTTATAAAGATGGCGGTAAATTCACAAGTGAATTACCCGCACACTTAATGAGCCATATTGCGAGACTAAAAAAAGATCCGCTTAACCGTATTATTATGCATACCCACCCCACTAACACTCTAGCTATGACTCATATTCATGAGCTTGATGAAAAAAAATTCACACACACTATTTGGGAAATGTGCACTGAATGTATTGTTGTTTTCCCTGATGGTATCGGCGTACTTCCATGGATGGTTTGCGGTAATAATGAAATCGGTATTGCTACTGCCAAAAAAATGGAAGACTACCGTCTAGTTGTATGGGGACTTCATGGTATATATGGCGCAGGCAGAGATATGGATGAAGCCTTTGGTCTTATTGAAACTGTAGAAAAAGCCGCACAACTTTATATGCTTATCGCTCATCTTCCACATATAAATACCATAAAGGATGAAGAATTAAAATCCGTTGCCGATGCTTTCGGTTTAGATTATAGAAAAGATTTCTTAAACTTATAATTAAAAAACAAACTACCAGACTGGTAGTTTGTTTTTTAATTATAAAGTAATATTACTAAAAGTACTAAAAAATTTCCAAATAATATGTCGGCCGCAAGTGGACTTCTCTTTCTCTGATAAAGCGGTTTACTATTTTCACACCAAAAGTTCGGCGAAATTATATATATAATAATCTGTAGCAGTTTTTATTTCATCAACGTAATCTTTAGAAGATTCGTCATAAACACCGCAAACCTGCATACCCGCCTTTTTTGCGGTTACATCTGCATTATAGTTATCATCAAGGAAGAGAATATCTTCCACCTTTTCACCGATTTTCTCCGCAGCCTTTACATAAATTTGGGGGTCGGCTTTGGTAGTTGAAAAATCATCACAGGACCAAACATTATCGAATAAATCAAAAATCCCCAATCGCTTAAGGCAAGGGTCAAGTGTTACATGCGGGCTTGCGGTTAAAACACTTAATTTTGCGCCATTTTCTTTAAGGTTTTTGAGAACCCCTATAACATTTTCTTTCGCAGGAATATTGTATAAATATTCTTCATACATATATTCCTTCATTTGCATAATAATTTCTTCGCGCGTCTTTTTGACGCCAAGTTCAATATAATAATCTGCTGTGGCGTAAAGACCTAAAGGAGTGATTATTTTAACAATATCATCGTCATACTTAATTCCGTTTTCGTCTAAAATACGAAGCATTGAATAAACATAGTTAGGCATGGAGTCAACAAGTGTTCCGTCAAAATCAAATAAATACGCCTTTATCATTCTAAAACCTCTTTTAAAGTTGCTTTGATAATTATATCACTGAAATTATCCGAAAGCAAGATTTAAATACCTTATAATTTTGCATAAATATGCTGTGCCGCATCAAAATAATATTGGTGATTTTTATGTGCACAGCAATTACTTATAAAACAAATGATTTTTACTTCGGAAGAACGCTTGACTATATACATTCTTTCGAGGAAAACGTGGTTATTACGCCACGAAATTATATTTTTGATTTTCGGGATATGGGTATAATGCAAAAGCATTATGCTATCATTGGTATGGCGCTTGTAAAAAATGATTATCCGCTTTATTATGATGCTGTAAATGAAAAAGGACTTTGTATTGCGGGTCTTAATTTTGTCGGTAATGCAGTTTACCTAAAAACGACACCGCTCAAAGAAAACATCGCTCAATTTGAGCTTATACCTTGGATTTTAGGTCAGTGCGCAACAGTGAAGGAAGTAAAAGAAAAACTAAAAAATATAAATATTACTAATACCCCCTTTTCAAATGAGCTTCCAGTAGCCCAGCTTCACTGGATTATAGCCGACAAATCCGAATGTATCACCGTCGAATCGGTAAAAGACGGAGTTAAAATTTACGAAAACAAGGTCGGTGTGCTTACAAATAACCCCACCTTTCCTGAACAGGTTTTTAATTTGAATAATTATATGCACCTGACATCAAAACCGCCCAAAAACAGATTTAGCAAAGCCCTTAATTTAAAGTCTTACAGCCTGGGTCTTGGCGCTTTGGGACTGCCGGGCGATTTATCTTCGCAATCACGCTTTGTAAGAGTGGCATTTACCAAGCTGAACTCGGTATCGGGCAATAGCGAAATTGAAAGCATAGGTCAATTTTTTCACATTTTAGAAACTGTGAGCCAGACAAACGGCTGTACCCAAACCCAAAACGGCGACTTTGAAAAAACCATTTATACCTCTTGCATAAACGCCGACAAAGGAATTTATTATTACACAACCCACCAAAACCGCCAAATCACCGCCGTTAATATAAACCACGAAAAGCTTGACGCTAACACCATCATCACATATCCACTTGAAAAGCAAGAAAAAATCTATATACAAAACAAAAAATGAGCCGAAATTTCGGCTCATTTTTTATTCTTTCCATTCAATCAATATTGACTTGTCAATCTTTGAAGCATCAAAGCGGTAGTGGGCTACTACGGGACTACGTCCTAAATAATCTTCTTCTCGCACAGGCTGACCGCCGTTATGTATGATGTATACCACACCGTCTCGGTTGCGCCTGTCGGACACAATGCCTATATGCTTATCATTATTAAAAATCACAATATCCCCTGCTTGCCACTCGGAAATATCATTTATATCGGTAGTAAGCGTTTGAGCATATTCCTCAAAGAAAATACGAAGGTTACGCACACGGCGAAAATCAATATTTGTATCAGGTTTATCTATAAGCGGATATGCTTGCGGACGATTCTTTATATCATTATCCACCATATCACGAAGACTGTACCCCGCATTTTTAAAGGCGCGCCATATTACATCTGCGCATACACCGATATTATCAGGCGGATAGCCGCCATCGACATACGCACCGTCATATTTGGGGTGATTTTTAGCATCCTTTCTGGCGTCCAATAAAATATCGGTGTAATCATCAACACCGTTGCCGTTAAAATCAACCGAGCTTTTAATGGTTTGTATCCCGAAATCTTCGGCTAAATAGTATTTTTTTGGCAACATATTAAAATAATCAAGAACAAAAACAATGACAAAAAGTATTACGATAATAAAAATCGCTATAACCTTTGACTTTTTCTTTTTTAATTTATTCATATTATAAACCTCTTCCAAAAAGCAATGTTATCCAATATCACCAAAATTATACTTTCTTTAAATCTTATTTAATTGTATCACATATATATGATTACTGCAATAATATTAGTTTTAAAAGAAACAAAGCACTTCACAAGGAAGTGCTTTAAGTTACAAAAAGAAGCTCTTTGCTGAGGCGGTCATAATCACAAGGAAAATAACATTTATAAGAGTAAACAGCCAAAAATACTGCTTTGTGTGGCCTGGATATAAAATACGGTGTTCGCTAAAGGTGATAAGACTCGCAAGAGAAGCGATAAGTGTACCCGTTCCGCCAATATTAACACCCATAAGCAAGGCTTTGTAATTAGTGGTAAACCTCGAGAGCAAAATTGCCGATGGTACATTGCTTATTCCCTGACAGCAAAGCACCGATACTAGTAAGGTATCTTTTTGCAAAAGCGATGAAATCACAGTATTAACCGCATCAATCCGAGATAAATTCCCCGCAAAAATGAAGAAAAAGAAAAATGTACCCAAAAGCGCATAATCGACCATATAAAGCGCTTCCCTATCGACTGCCAAAAGCACCAAAGGCACAATTATAAGACCAAGCCAAAAAGGTATAACCCTGAAAACTATCAAAATTGAAAACAGAAATAACACGCTATAAAGAACAGTTCGTTTAATGCTCAATTTTTCGGGGAATTTTTCGCCTATCACAAGTCTTTCGGGTTTTACAAAAAGACACGCAATACCCAATAAAGCGATTGCAAGCAAAAAAGGCGGCAGCATTATTTTGCAAAATTCCAAGGTGGGTATTTTAAAATATGAATATAAATAAAGGTTTTGCGGATTGCCAAAAGGTGTCAGCATTCCGCCTAAATTCGCCGAAATATTTTGAAGTATAAAAAGATAAGGTATATATTTTTCGCGTTTTGCAACGCTTAATGCAAAATACCCAAGCGGTAAAAAGGTTATAAGCGCCATATCGTTTGCAATAATCATTGAACCTGTAAATGTTATAACTATTAACATAAAGAAAAGGCTTCGAAGATTACCCGTAAGAAGTACTAGCTTTCGGGCAATTATAGTAAAAAACTTGATATTACGAAAAGCGCATATAACCGCCAATGTCAAGAAAAGACAAGCCAAGGTTGACCAATCAAAATAATCTAAATATTCACGGTCAGGCGGTACAAAAAAGCAGGTTACCACCGCTGCCAAAGCCGCAACACAAAAAACAGTGTATTTTTTTATAAACTTTAATACAGGCATATATTTCTCCTATCCTTATTTCACAATCTTTTACATAATACACCTTTTTGCGACAAATTTCAAGAAAAAGTAAAAGCACTTCTTGCGAAGTGCTTTTGTTGTTTATAACCGGTCTAAAAACCTGATTTTCTTGATTTGAAGATTTTTTAAAATTATTGCATACTAAAATTAATGCCTAATATTATATTCTTATCAATACTTCTTGCTCTAAAGAAAATATTGTTTGATTCTGTTACGAGTATATATTCAAATCTGAATCTCGCATCAAAATAATTCACAACACATTCATAAGTGTCTGTCAAGAAAATACCTTCAAAAGTTGAAACCAACTCTTCCGAAGCAAAGTTAACACTACCGTAATCTCCTTCACCATATCTGCCGACGATTTCATTTGCATTTGTGTCCGATAAGCGATAATTAGCCCAAAAAATTTCATTTCCGACATGGAAGATATCTCTAGTGTGATTAAATAATCCATAATCGTTCTTTCTAAATATACTCTTGAGCTGTAAAGTTGTTGCGTCGTAATAAAATAGTGTACTTCCGGTATGACCGGTTTCGCCGATATATAAAATATTATCTTCCTTATTCAAATACAATTTTGGTTGATAAAACGACCAACCTCTATCAGGGATGATATTTATCAATTCATTTGTGGTCATATTCTTTTTATATACATCACAATGTTGGTCGTGCTCGGAATAATAAATATATTCGCCATCTATACAAAAAGATGAAACCTCATGCTCAAAATTAAGTGACGTTGTTTTGGTATAATTTGATTTTGAAAAAACATCTATTCTGCATAAATCTGGCAACGAAATATATATTTCGGCACCAATAATATTGAGTTCAGCAGGTTTTCCAGCAAGTGGAACATTCGCGATCGGCATCATATCTTTTGAATTTATAACAACTAATCGGTTATTACCCGATGTTATAATATAAAGATAATCATTTTCGGTCTTCCAACTTACAGCATCTCCGTCAAGTTTATATGCAGCCACCGTAGCCTTTACATTGTTTGAATTATTTTCTTCCTTTGCATTATTTGTACCTAATAATTGCATATTTTCAGGCACATTCATTTCTTGAACTGTTGCCTCTTGCAAAACACCGTTATCTATGTTTTCGATGGTTTGATTATTACTCGGTGTACTGTCGGAAGATGTTGTAGTATTGACTGTGGATGAATTGTTTTGTGTCGGTTGGCTTGTTGTATTAGTAGATGTGCTTGACTTGTTTTTAGAAGAGTTACTTGTTGTTGATGTGTTTGTATCCTTTTCGTTTTTCTTGTTATTTTTGGCTGAATCAGAAGAAGTTTTTTCTTTGTCGGAGTTACTTTCTTCTGAAACAGCACTGTTTGTATCTAAAACTTGCGATTTATCGGCATTATCTAAATCGGGTTTTTTAGAGTTTGCACGACAAGCAGAGAAACCACAAATAATAAAAACGAGTGAAATTGTTAAACATAAAAATTTTTTCATAAAACTCACCTCTTATTTAAATTATACCACAGAAAACGGGAATATACAAGGTTTTTATCTATCTCACAGACAAACTTTCGCCTCTTCACTATTCACTATTACTTATTACTTTCAAAAATCCCGAATGCGAATTTTAGTGAAGAGTGAAAAGTGAATGGTGAAAAAGTAAAATCCCGAATGCGAAAGCGTTCGGGATTTTTGTCTCTCTTGTCCGAAAAAAACTGGTAAAAAGCCGAAGATTTTTAATCAGATAATTGTGTCTGCTAATTTTTTAATCAAGTAATTATTCTTACCCTGTAATAAAACATCCGTATTGTTGTTATCTCTATCCATTTTAACAAGAGTATTGCGAAAGGCGTAAGAAGATATATCGATACTCCCATCTTTCCACATTGTAAGCATTTTGATAACCTTCGTATCTTTACCCTGCTTTAATTCTTCACAGATCGTTCCATAAACATCATTAACTGCTACATAGATATTATCAATATCAGTCAAAAGAATGGTTACCTGCGGTTCAGGTAAGCCGTCAACGATTTCATTTATAGTCGCAAGCTTATTTCTTGCAACCTCAAGCATTTCTTCAAACATATCACCACCGCCTTTAAGTGTATTATATCATAAAAGCGGCAAAGCCGCAATACTTCTTCACTATTCACTATTACTTATTACTTTCCAAAAATCCCGTTGCAAAGTATTATTTAGTGAAGAGTGAAAAGGTAATAAGTAAAAATCCCGCCAACTTGCGTGAACGGGATTTTTGTCTCTCGTGTCCGAAAAAGAACTGGATGAAAACCGAGGATTTTTTGAATTGTAAAAATTTAACCTGTGATTTTTTCGCTAAGTGACATTAACTGTTTATAATTTGATGCTTTTCCTATAATAGCAATTTTTCCTTCTGAAATTTCTGCTACAACCATAGCCGAAAAAACCTTTTCGCCGTCTGCAAAAAGCGAGATTTCTTTTCCAATATTTTCTTTTGTTGCCTCAGCTAACTCAGTAGTACCATCAACAGTGAATTCTAATATTAAATGATAACCGTTATCCTCTGAATATTTTTCATAAATCCAAGCAACATCTTTCTCATCAAGCAAAACATTACCGACTTCATCCTTAAACTCAAGTTCTTTTTTATTAGAAATATTTAACTGTCTGTATTGCGTAGAACCATCAGGCATTGTTGCTCCTCCCGGGTCACAACTACAAAAAGATAAAAGAATCAATGAACAAAGAAATAAAACAAAATATTTTTTCATAATAACACCGCCTTAGGTGTATTATAGCATAAAAGCGGCAAAGCCGCAATACTTCTTCACTATTCACTATTACCTCTTACTTTCCAAAAATCCCAAATGCGAATTTTAGTGAAGAGTGAAAAGTGAATAGTGAAAAAGTAAAATCCCGAACGCTTTCGCATTCGGGATTTTTGGGTGTTTTGAACTTAATGACACGAATGAAATGTGCCTGAAAACAGAGAAATTTCTTTAATTTATATCTTCCCAAGATACTTTAGTTGTATTTTTGTTCCAGTTCTCAAAATATTCCTCGACCTCGTTCTTTTGAACAGATTTATCATCTAATAAATACTTGTTTTGTG
>JAFYLF010000006.1 GCA_017537195.1 Clostridia bacterium | reverse complement strand
GCCCGTTTTGTGGGCGTGAGGTCACGATAAAAAGGCGCTGTGTGAAAGATTGGCGCGGCGAGATCACTAACAGATTTTACCGCATAGCGTGTAGTTGTGGCGCGGGTACACATAAGGAATACAAAACAGAAAAAGCGGTTGAAAATGTATGGAATAGGCGAAAAAGAGGGCGTATAGAAAGAGGGGTTATAGAATGAAAGTAAAAGAATTAATTGAACTTTTAAAGCGTAGCCCCGCCGAAAACATTGTATATGTCGAGGACAAAGCACTTGAACAAAGCGCGGGCGTAGATGATGTTTTTATAGGTCACGGGACGTTAAGCGGTCATAGTTATATATATGTAAATGTCGAAGATTGGCAAGAAGAACGGAAACAAATTGAAATATACGAAAAACTGCTAGAACGTGCGGCGTATATGTTGCATATAAATAAAACGGCGTTTTTCCCTGATATAAAAAAGACGAATGAAATAGTAAGATTGGTTGACGAAATCAGAACAGCATTAAACGAGGGGGGAAGCAAGAAATGAACATGAACGCAAAGCAAACGGAAAAAGCACTTAAAATCCTTGAACATTACGGAGAGGATAAACAGCGCCGTCAGTTGGTTGAAGAATGTGCAGAACTTATACAGGCGGTTACAAAGCTAGAAAGAGCGCAAGAAAGCGGCGATATCGGAAAGATAACCGAAAAAGTGCTTGAACTGGTCGGTGAGTTGGTCGATGTGCGTATAATGTTACAGCAGATAACAATGTCTTTATTTCAAGACGTTTCAAAAGATATGATATATGAACAGATGGAATACAAGTTACAAAGACAGCTTGACAGGATAGCAAAAGAGAAAATTGACAGGATAGCAAAAGAGAAAAGGACGGCGAACAATGGATAAAAAAGTATTATACAAGTGTGACCCGCATAAAAACGCGGAATGTAAAAAGACAGGGTGCTACATATACGGCGGTATGTGTGACGGCACAACAGAAAAGCAATACGCATTTACCGACGAGGACGGCGAACCGATAACCAACGAATTTGAACCGCACGACGAAATAGAACAGGCATGGCGCGAGGGCTATTTACAAGGACTTACAAGCGCGGCGCAGAAGCGTATGTATAACGCGGCGACGGCGCAAAAAATAACTATCGTGGGTAAATTACCGAGTTTAAACGAGTATGTCGAAGCTTGCAGACGGAACGCACATTGCGGGGCGCGGCTGAAATGTAACGTTGAAGCGGGTATTATACCACAGCTTGCAAAGCTGAAAAAGATTGACAAACCCGTGCATATTACTTTCATATGGCACGAGATCAACAAAAGACGCGATAAAGATAACGTGGCGGCGGCGAAAAAGTTTATTTTGGACGCTATGCAGAAAAGCGGCAAACTGATAAACGATAACAACAACTATATAACGGGGTTCAGTGATTATTTTGAATACGGCGCGAAAGAAATCGCGGTAACGCTGATAATAGAAAGCGGGGAAAATAATGAAAAATAACAATGATAAAGGGATAAGCTTTACAGGATTATTGCAGATAGTATTTATAACGCTGAAACTGCTTAATAAAATAACATGGAGTTGGGTGTGGGTGTTTTCCCCGTCGTGGATAAGTGCAAGCATTATTATTTTGTTGGTGGTTTTAGGCGCACGGAGTGAAAAATAATATGATTGTAATGCAACATTTGAAAGATTTATCGGTTGAAAAATTGGCGGCTATACTGCTATGTATTAGCGTATATCTTGTAATAGCGTCAATATCCGATATTATCAAGAGAATAAAACGAAAGAGAGGGCGAAACAATGACACCAAATCAAATAAAAGCAAATCTGAATAAGCTAGTACACTACAATTCCGAAAGCCTACACATTGACGGAGAATTTAAGCTATCGGGCGCGGTATTTCGCAAGGACGAAAAGGGGCGGTTTTACTATCAAGCAGAACTGCAAACCATGAACGGCGTTATTTATACAGCCCTTGAAAATATTACAGAAATTGACAGCGAAACTGTATAAAACGCTATAAAATAACGCTGAAAAATAGGTGAAAAAGACCATTGACAATAACGTGAAAATATGTTAAACTATATATGTTAACACCAATTAGCGTTGTAGTTGAAGTAGAGGTCACTGCGACACTAGACCTTACAAAATTATAACGCTATAAACCTTTGTATTTGGCTATCCTCTACTAAGCCGAGTACAGAGGTTTTTTATTTACAGAAAGGTGATTTTACATGGGTAATTTAAGTGCAAGCTATGATGTAGATATGGCTTTAAAATACGGGGTTGAAGTGGCGGCTTTATATAATAAGCTTGAATATCTTGCAAGGTACACAACACGCGAGGACGGCTATTGTTGGAGAACCGCCGAAGAACTTGAAAAAGAGATCGGACTTTCAAAGAAACAACAGGCTTTAGCTGTAAAGAAGCTTGAAAACGCGGGACTGATTTATACCAAAGTAACTTACATTCAAGGCACACAGAAAAGAAGCAAGCATTTTTTTGTTGTGGGTACATCAAACGCCGAAAGTTACCAAACGTCACTTTCAGAAATTTCCGAAAGTAACCAAACGGCAAATACTGAAAGTTACCAAACGTCAATTTCAGAAAGTGAAGAAAGTAACTTTCTTTATAATAATAATCATACAGTAATAAATAAACATAATAATATAAAAGAAAAAAATAAAAAAGAAAAGCCCGTCAAGCATAAATACGGTGAATACAATAACGTACTTTTAAGCGATACCGACCTT
>JAFYLF010000044.1 GCA_017537195.1 Clostridia bacterium | reverse complement strand
AGTTTCGGCAGAGGCAAAAATTCCTGCCGTGGGACAAAATACCATAGTCGCAAGTATAGCAACTGATAGTAAAAGAGAACAAATCTTTTTCATTTTTTGCACCTTTCTTTCCAATATGTTTTCGCATATTTTTTAAAATCTTGCCGTGTAAAAAAACAAAATCAGCGGGTAACACTCCCTTTCTTTTCAAAAACTATCAGGGTTAATTTAATCAATTTTTATCGTACACTTCAAAGGAAGTTCCGGATTAGATCCTGCAAAAATTTCTACAACCGAATTTTCAAGTTCAAAACAGTTGTTCACAGACCAAACCTTCAATTCCTCGAAACCTAATAAAAATTTTATTTCTTTTTTTGTATGTGATTTTATAAATAACTTTTGGAAGCCTTTTAACTCGCGGTATCTACGCCTCACGCTATTCCCTTTACCGTGAATATAAAGCTGTACTGTTTCAGAACCATCAATGTCAGAAACATTTTCTACTGTGACGGTTACTTCAAACTCATTTTTTTGAATTTCAGTAACCGCAATATCGTTATACTGGAATTTTGAATATGACAATCCGTAACCAAAGGGATAAAGCACACGCTTTCTTGCGTTAATATAACTGTTTGTATCATACCCATCGGTGGGAGGCGGTAAAAAACTGTTATAATAAACAGGAAGAGCATCGGCAGAAACAGGGAAGGAAACCGAAAGTTTACCTGAAGGGTTAACCTTGCCTATTATTACATCCCTTATAGCCTCAGCACCCCTTATTCCGGGATACCACGCTGCAATAATACCGTCCGAAATATTATCAAGCTCGGTCAGTTCATAGGGTCTGCCCCCTATAAGAACTACAATAACTTTTTTGCCCATAGCCTTTAATTCGCGTATAAGTTCCATTTGATTTCCCGGCAATTTAAGGCTTGCAACATCACAGGCCTCGCCGCAATCAAGAAAACCGTTAATTTCTCTTGCCGCACCGTTGTTTTCGTCAAAAACAGTTTTAGTTATATTTCTGGCGGAAGTACCGCCCACGGTTACAACAGCAATATCAAAGTTTCCTACATTTTGGAGAGCATTATTAAAATCATAATCACCTTCAAAACTCCAACCTTTATCAAAACAAAATTCATCAAAACATTCTTCAAGTACTTGTTTTAAGGTCTTATGTGCATCTTCTTTCTGATACGCAGTATAATCGCCTAAAAGGTGATAAACATTTTCCGCATGCTCGCCGAAAAGGGCGATTTTGCTTGACTTTTCAATGGGTAAAATACCGTTATTCTTAAGCAGTACCATCGACTCTGCCGCCGAAGTATATGCAAGTTCTGACTGTTCTCCCGACTCTATATAACGGCAAATTTCATCTTCATCCGCAATATAGGGATTATCAAAAAGTCCTATTTCAAACTTTTTAATCAGTATGTGAAGCACCGCTTCATCTAAAAGACGCTCTTCAACTAAACCGTTATTTATTGCATCATAAAGATTCAAAAACCATCCGCCGTCTGCAAGGCTTAAATCAATGCCGGCCTTTAACACAGCAGCACTTCCTGACACCTTATCGTAACCCATTTGAGATATAGCCCTGCCAACACCAAAACCGTCCGACAGAACGATACCTTTAAAACCGAGTTCGTCACGAAGCAGGTCACGAAGCATATGACTGTTCATATGACACGGAATACCATCAATAGTGTTGTATGCCGCCATAATAACATCTGCACCTGCATCAATAGCAGTTTTAACGGCAGGCAGATGAATATCGTGAAGTTCTCGTTCGCCGATATTTACCTCAGCAGTATTTATACCGCCCATACCATCACCTGTAGCACAGTAGTGCTTACAGCATGCCAACGCTCCGCCTTTTTTTATGCCCTTAACACCGCTCTCAGAAAACTTACTTGTAAGGTAAGGGTCTTCCGAAAAGAATTCCTCAACCCTACCCCAACGCGGATCACGTGCCATGTCAAACATAGTAACAAAGCCCATATGGTTTCCCGAAAGTTTAATCTCTTTACCAACCGTTTCCATAATCCT
>JAFYLF010000043.1 GCA_017537195.1 Clostridia bacterium | reverse complement strand
CAAAACTACCCTGCAATCCCGAAAATCACCGAAGTTAACGGAATTTTTGGCATTGATACCGAAGAGGCGGTCAGGAAATTCCAAGAAATTTTTAATCTTAATATTACAGGTCAGGTTGATAAAGCAACCTGGTATAGAATAAAGCAATACTATAATGGGGTTAAAGGTCTTGCCGACCTTGTAAGCGAGGGTATTTCGGTTGCCGAAGCCACCGTTCCCTTCGATACCGAGGTTTCCGAGGGTATGAGCGGTATCCCTGTAACCACAGTACAATATTATTTAAGCATTATCGCCTACTTTAACGGAGCTTTAGAGCCTGTACCCCGTAGCAGTTATTTCGGACCCGAAACAGTAGCGGCGGTTGAGCGTTTTCAAGAATTTTACGGGCTTCCCGTTACAGGAATTGTCGATAACGAAACATGGAATACCATTTCTCGTGTCTATACCGAAACAGTAGCCTCATTGCCCCAAGGCTACGAGGGCACAAACGCAAAGCTCTACCCAGGTTTTTTCCTGACCGAAGGCACACGAAGCGATAATGTGCGAGATTTGCAAACTTATCTATCGGTAATCTCCCAAAACATACCCGAAATACCAAGCGTATCTGTAACAGGTTACTTCGGCGAACAAACCGAAAACGCAGTAAGAGAATTTCAGCGTCTTTTTTCTTTGCCGATTTCAGGTGCGGTAGGTCCTGCTACTTGGGCTGCTATCGCCAATCAATACGACTTCTTTAATAATAGGTCATCACAATAAGTACAGAACAAAAGGAAAATAAATAATAAAACAATATTTAACACCTTGCATTTTTAAAATTTAGCGGTATAATAATATTGTTATATTTTTACTTTAGGAGTTTTTAAAATGGCAGAAGAAAAAACCACCGGCTGTTCGGGAAACTGCAGTTCTTGTTCAAAAAGCTGCGGTGACAGAAAACAAGAAAGCCTTTTAGAGCCAACAGGCGAATACAATAACATTAAGCATGTCATCGGTGTTGTAAGCGGTAAGGGCGGTGTAGGAAAATCGCTTGTTACTTCTTCCCTTGCGGTGCTTATGCAAAAAATGGGATATAAGGTTGGTATTCTTGATGCTGACATCACAGGCCCATCTATACCCAAAACCTTTGGTATAAATTCCCGTGCTATGCAAAACGAAATTGGCATTTTACCCGCCGAAACCAAGACAGGCATCAAGCTTATGTCAATAAACCTTTTGCTTGAAGATAAGGAATCCCCTGTTTTATGGCGCGGTCCTGTTATAGCAGGCGCAGTTAAACAGTTCTGGCACGATGTTGTGTGGGGCGACCTTGATTATTTGTTTGTGGATTGTCCCCCAGGCACAGGCGATGTTCCGCTAACAGTTTTCCAAAGCCTTCCGCTTGACGGTATAGTTATAGTCACCTCCCCACAGGATTTGGTTTCTATGATTGTTAAAAAGGCTTATAATATGGCCCAAATGATGAAAATTCCCGTTTTAGGGTTGGTTGAAAATATGAGCTATGTTGTATGTCCCGAATGCGGCGAAGAATTCAAAATTTTCGGCTCTTCAACCGAGACTATTGCCGAAGAATTAAATATCGACTTACTCGGCAAAATGCCTATAGATGTGAGCGTTGCAAAAATGGTTGATAACGGTAATTTTGAAATGTATGAAAACCGTTATTTAGAAGTCGCTGCGCAAAAAATCAATGAAAAAGTGAATAAATAACAGCAAAAGCAAAGACCACGGTCTTTGCTTTTTTATTTCAGATATTTTTCAATATTTTCATTTATTTCCTTAACCAATGTGTGCTCGGCGATTTGATGGTCAACTGCGCTGTAAAATGAAGACGGAAGTCTTGCAAGAGAGGGCGAAGTGAAAATTTTAGGGTTGTTCTGCCTTACTGAAATTAAAAACTCTAAAAAATTATCATTAAGATATTTAAATTCTTCAAAAACCTCTGCCAGAACGTTTTTTTTAATCGGTTTTTTAATAGAAGACAGTTTAAAATTTATTGCATTAAAGTTATTGGTAACTTCGGTTAAAAATTCCTTCGAGTATCCATTAATCGCATTATAAAATGCGTTGTTTCCCATCAGCAAGGACGGATGCATAGAGCCTATGATACTCCAAAAATACATTTGGTTGTAAAAACAACCGTAATTTTGATTTAAAAACGGCACAAAATTAAGTGTTATTAGTACATTTCCGCTTGGATTTTTAGCAGAAAATACGGCATTTATGTAGCGCGCTTCATAGATATAATGAAAAACTGACTGCTGTAGCACGGGATAGCCTGAAAACCCCTCGAATTTTATGCGCTCAAGCAGATTTATAAAGCCCGTATTCAGTCTTATAAATTCCTGATATTTTGAAAGCGGTAGGTTGTTTTGCCGAAATCCCTCATTTATTGCCTTGAATTTTTCATAACACTTTTTAAGCTGTTCTTTAAAAAAATCCTGCAAAACCGCAGTAGTGCCGTTAGTCAATTTTAAAAGTGAAGTGATATGCTGAGCGCTGTTTTCACTCCAAAAAATAACGGTTTTTCGCATAAGTTCCGGTGAAGCAGAGTTGGCGCAATTTATAAAATTCATAATTCATCCTCCAATCACTATAATCTTATTCAAAACTGCTTTCAAAATGAACTTTTTTACAAAATTATACAGTTATTATTGATATTTGCATTCAATTTAAGTATAATATAAAGATAGATAAATATATAAAAATATTGGAGGCAACGGATTATGGATTGCGTACAATTTTTTGAACAAATAAAGGGTAAAAAAATCGCTATGTGCGGTATTGGTGTGAGTAATACTCCCCTTATTATGAACTTTTTAAGCAAAGGCGCCAAGGTATATGCTTGTGACCGCCGAAGCCGACAAATGCTCGGTGATATTGCTGACAAACTGGAAGAAGCGGGCGCAATACTTCGTTTGGGTGAAAATTACCTTGAAAATTTGGAAGTTGATATGATTTTCCGCACCCCTGGTATGAATTTTCACTTACCAGAACTCGATAGTGCCCGTAAAAAAGGCATCGCCGTTACTAGCGAAATGGAAGTTTTCTTTGACCTTTGCCCCGCCACAATTTTTGCAATAACAGGTTCCGACGGTAAAACCACAACCACCACCCTTATTTCAAAAATGCTTGAAGCGGAAGGTAAGCGTGTATTTGTGGGCGGAAATATCGGCACACCGCTTCTGCCCGAAATTGAAAGCATAACAAAAGACGATTTTGTGGTTGTAGAACTTTCTTCTTTCCAACTAATTTCAATGCGTAAAAGTCCCGATGTTGCGGTTGTTACCAATGTAGCGCCCAACCATTTGGATGTTCACAAGGATATGGACGAATATGTTGAAGCCAAGAAAAACATCATTCTCCATCAGAACGCTTTTTCAAGAACCGTTCTAAACCGAGATAATGAAATCACCTGCGGTTTCAAGCCTTTTGTGCGTGGCCAATCGCTTTCATTCAGTATGGAAACTCCCCTTAAAAACGGTGCTTGGCTTGACCAAAACGGCGTTATCCATATGTCCTACCGTGGAATAGATGCCCCGATTATGCACCGTGACGAAATTGCAATTTTAGGCGACCACAATGTTGAAAACTACTTGTCCGCCATAACTGCAGTTTGGGGTTATGTTGGAATGGATTCCATCAAAAAAGTTGCTCGTGAATTTAAGGGTGTGCCCCACCGCATTGAATTTGTACGAGAGGTGAACGGCGTTAAATACTATAACGACTCTATCGCTTCGAGTCCCACAAGAACTATAGCAGGGCTTAAGGCATTTCCGCAAAAGGTATGGCTTATTGCCGGCGGATATGATAAGCATATCCCTTATGAGCCTATGGTGCCCTATGTGCTCGAAAAGGTGGAAAAATTGATCCTTTGCGGTGACACAGCTGAAAAAATTAAAACCGCTGTTTTATCGGATAAAAATTATAACGGCAGTCCCGAAATTATTGATGTGAAAGATATCGCCGAAGCAGTTGACTATGCTTACAAAAATGCAAAATCGGGCGATATTGTAACCCTTTCCCCCGCATCGGCAAGTTTTGATAAATTCCCCAACTTTGTAGCCAGAGGCGATTATTTTAAAGAACAGGTGAACAAACTTTAATGGAAATTAAAGAATTACTATACACCTTGTCGGAGCTTGACAGCATCGGCTCTATAACCGAAGCCTCCGACAAGGCTTACGAAATATTATCAAAGTATGCCGATACTAAAAAATACGATACTCTTAATGTTATCGGCAAAATAAAGGGCAAAACCGATTATACAATTATGCTTGACGCTCATATCGACCAAATCGGTTTCGTTGTTACCGATGTTGATGAAAACGGATTTTTGAGCGTTGCGACAGTCGGCGGTGTTGACCTTCGTGCCTTACCGTCAAAAGCGGTAACCGTTCACGGAAAAGAGAAAATCACCGCTGTATTTTGCTCTACCCCTCCCCACCTTGCAAAAGGCGATATCGAATATGATGATATTACTAAAATAAAACTCGATACCGCTTTGGGCGAAAAGGCAAAGGATATTGTATCAGTTGGCGATTATGTAACATTTTCAGATAAATGCTTTGATTTACAAGGGCACAAGGTTTGCGGCCGCTCATTTGACGACCGTGCGGGTGTGGTTTGTCTTTTGGAAGTTGCCCGTAGGCTTTCGGGCAAGGAATTACCCGTAAATGTAGTTTTCGCTTTATCTTCGGGAGAAGAAGTTGGTCTTCGTGGCACTACAACAGCCGCATTTACCATAAACCCGCAAGAAGCGATTGCCGTTGATGTTGATTTCGGCGACTCGCCCGATGTTTCTACAAACGACAGCAGTCCATTAGGAAACGGCGGTATAATCGGCATTTCTCCTGTGCTTGATAAAAATTTGAGCCAAAAACTTATTGACACCGCAAAAGAAAACAACATTCCCTATTCGGTTGCTGTTTTGGGCGGTAGGACAAGCACCGATGCCGATATGATTAGCATTTCCCGTGATGGTGTTAAAACATCTACCCTTTCAATTCCGCTTCGCAACATGCACTCTTCGGTTGAAATTTTGGATTTATCCGATATTTATGCTGTTTGCGATTTGCTTGAAAAATACATTCTAAAAGGCGGTGTTTTGGGTGCTTGATTTATTAAAAAAGTTATGCCTTATTGATGGTATTTCGGGCGACGAACACGCCGTTAAAGATTTTATAATAAACGAAATTAAAGATTTTTGTAAATACAATGTCGATAATCTCGGCAATATAATTTGCTTCAAAAAGGGTGAAAACACCCCAAACCGCAAAATTATGCTGGACGCCCACCTTGACGAAGTGGGGCTTATAATTTCAAATATTACCGAAAACGGTTATTTAAAATTTCAAACCGTCGGCGGTATTAATACTGCGGCTTTAATGCTACGCCGAGTGCTCATAAACGGCAAAATAAACGGTGTTATCGGCGGAAAGCCTTTTCACCTTTTAGATGCCGACTCTCGCAAGAAACTCCCTAAAACCGACGACCTTTATATTGATATCGGCGCTAAAACACGGAAAGAAGCCGAAAAACTC
This sequence comes from Clostridia bacterium, assembly GCA_017537195.1. GTDB lineage: Bacteria > Bacillota > Clostridia > Oscillospirales > Acutalibacteraceae > UBA737. Next base: position 11,467 of record JAFYLF010000043.1, on the reverse strand, counting down.
GTTTGCCTTGGTGATAGCGCTGTAATTGTGAGTGATTTTGAAATTTTAGGCGACTGTGTTAAATCAAAAGCATTGGACGACCGTATAGGTTGCCTTGTGCTTATAAAACTCTTAAAAGAATATAAAAAATACGATTTTTATGCAACCTTTACAGTACAAGAAGAAGTCGGTCTTCGCGGCGCTAAAACTGCGGCATTTTCAGTAAAGCCTGATTTTGCGATTGCGCTTGACTCTACTACCGCCGCAGATATTGCGGGTACTCCCGAAGACAGCAAGGTTTGTACCCAAGGTAAAGGTGTTGCGGTTTCGTTTATGGATAAAGCGACTATCTATGATAAATCGCTTTATAATGCCGCCATAAACAGCGGTATTTTATGCCAACCAAAATCAGCTGTTGCGGGCGGAAACAACGCAGGTTCTATCCATTTAAGCGGTGAGGGTGTCCGCACATTAGCGCTTTCCGCTCCCTGCCGTTATATCCATTCAGCTAACAGTATTGTCAACATAAAGGACATTGAAAGTATGCTTTCTCTTACAAAATATATGTTAGAAAATATCGCAAACGAGAATATTAAATGATAACACTTGTAAATGAAATACCGCATTTTGAAAATTTAAGTGCCGAAGCGGTTAAAATAAATTGTCTTTACGACAGTTATAAAAACGATAGCTCGGTTATGTTTTGGGCGCAAGATGACGGCAAGGCGTATATTTCTATGACCGACGGGAATATGATTATATTTTCCATAGAGCCCGATTTCGAAGAACTTTCAACATTTGTATCGGTTCTAAATCCCGCTTGTGTCTTCAGCGACCTTGAAACACTCAAAAAAATAGACAAGCTTCCGCCCGAGAATATTAATGTTGTCTACCGAAAAGCCGATATAGAGGGCGAAACAAAAAGCGACAGCATTTCAAGCAAGGAACTTTACGGTTTGCTTGATGTTAAAGGGCTTTCTCTCCCCGAATACCCCTATTTCGCAGTTGACTACTGCAAAAGGCTCAACAGCGGGAAAGCAAAGTACTTTGCGATTAAAAATAAATGCGCTGTGATTACCTTTAATTCAGGAAATTATGCTATAATAAATGGACTGGCAAGTAAAGAAAAAGGCTATGGAAGTATAGCGCTCAAAGCCATTTTACAAAAAAATTACGGCAAAAATTTTTTGGTTTGTTGCCGTGACAGCGTTTTAGGATTTTACCAAAAAAACGGATTTAAGAAATTATACAATGCAGGATACTGGGTGAAAACAAATGAATGTAAATGAATTTTTTAAAATTGATAACTCACTTTTAGAACTTGATAAAAAGGCACAGGATAGTTGCAAGGATATATTCGAAAAAATTGACGCTACCACCGAATATAACCAACTAAAAGTTTTAAAAGCCTTTATAGATAACGGCGTTAGTGAGGCTTCTTTTGCTGGTTCTACAGGCTATGGCTATGATGACCGAGGAAGAGAAATTTTAGAGCGTGTTATGGCGGATTGTATGGGTGCCGAAGACTCTATTATGCGCCACAATTTTGTATCGGGCACACACACTTTAACTGTGGCGCTTTTCGGTGTATTGCGCCCAGGCGACAAGGTTTTGGTGCTAACAGGCAGACCTTATGACACAATTACAGGTGTTTTCGGCATTGACGAAAAGACCGACGGCTCACTTTCTGACTTCGGTGTAGAATACCATCAGGTTGACCTTAAAGCCGATGGCACACCAAACCACGAAGAAATTAAAAACCGCCTTGAAAACGAAAATTTCAAAATGGCATACATTCAGCGTTCACGCGGTTACAGCACAAGACCAACTCTTACAATTGACGATATTGAAGTGCTTTGTAATATTGTGAAAAGTACAAGCCCCGACACAGTTATTATGGTTGACAACTGCTACGGCGAATTTGTAGAAAAAAAAGAACCCACCGAAGTGGGTGCCGACCTTATTGCAGGTTCTCTTATCAAAAACCCAGGTGGCGGTATCGCCCCAACCGGCGGATATATTGCAGGTCGTAAAGACTTGGTTGAAAGGTGCGCTTGTCGCCTTACCTGCCCCGGTGTTGGCAAGGAAGTGGGCGCTACGCTCGGTCATTCAAGAGAACTTTATTTAGGTCTTTTCTCTGCGCCTCACGTTGTGGGCGAAGCCTTAAAAACCGCCGTTTACGCTTCGGCGCTCTTCGGCTTAATGGGTTATAAAGTATCTCCCGAAGTGAACGAAAATCGTGGCGATATTATTCAGTGCGTGACCTTGGATACCGCAGAAAACCTTGTCGCTTTCTGCCAAGGTATGCAAAGCGGCGCTCCCGTTGACTCTTTTGTTGTGCCTGAACCTTGGGATATGCCGGGTTATACCGACCCCGTAATAATGGCGGCTGGCGCTTTCACTCTGGGGGCTTCTATCGAGCTTTCAGCCGACGGACCCTTGCGCCCTCCGTATGCTGCTTGGATGCAGGGCGGTCTTAACTTCCACAGCGCCCATGCAGGCGTACTTTTAGCGGCGCAAAAAATGTTAGAAAAGAAAGGAAATTAAAATATGAAACAGATTTTCGAAGGTGAAGTATACGAAATTTTGCCTTTATCAAACGGAATCCTATTTTCATATTGTATAGAAGTAACCGATGATAGAAATGTTGTAGTCGGTTATAAAATGATTTCCTTTGAAAACGGAAGAATGACCGATATCACCAAAAACGTATATCTTGCCGCCAAGTTTGGCAATAACTATAATTCAATAATCAAGCATTGTGACAACTATATTACAGTGCGTTCTATTATACTTCCAAGCGGAAAAATTTTGCTTTTTTTAAAGAACGGCACAATGAAGCTTATTGACACGGATTCGAGTGTTACTTGGCAAGGCAATCTTACCTACCGTTCCTTTGTAGCTTCGGATATCTTAATCCACAAAAACTCACTTTGGGCATGCTTTAGCGACTGCAATGTGCTTCTTCGCTACAACTTAAGCAATATGCGTGAGGAACTGCGAATCGGCGGTAAATCTTCACCCTTTGATAAACCGAAAAATATGTATTTAGAGGGTGATGTTGCAACGGTTTGCAACAAGGGTTCGAAAAAACTCACCCAAATCAACCTTGAAACCTACGCAGTACTTAACGAGCACGAATTTGAGGAAGAAGTTTTACAGTATGTAAAAGCCGCAAACCATAGATTTGTGATTTTAAGTTCGGGACTATATATACTATAAAGAAAACGACACTCAATGAGTGCCGTTTTTAAATATTCTTTTCTTTACAATTCTGGATATATAAAACCCGAAAAAAACAAGCAAGATATCCTTTATAAATGTACCAAAAAACATTAGAACTATCACAGTGATTGATTTAATATTTGTCACAAGCATAAAGTGAATAGCGCCGCAAACATACATAATCGCAACACCCGCAATTCCAAGACCGATTTTTTGTATCGGCTTTTTAAATTTATAAGCCAATGCACAAAAAAGAGTTAAAACCGGAAATGCTATTAAAAAGCCACCCTGTGGGTCGGTAAAATGATGGGGACCGCCACAAAAGGATGAAAAAACAGGTGCGCCGCATACACCTAAAAGCATATATGCCAAAACCGAAAAAAGTGAATATTTAACCCCTAATGTATATCCACATAGCGCCACCGCAAAGGTTTGAAGGGTTAAAGGGAAAAAAGGTGTGGGTATTTGAATTTGTGCAAAAACTGCCATAAGTGCTGTGAAAAGCGCCGCTAAAATTGGAAGCAGTGTTTTATTTTTTACATTATATTCCATTATTTTGCTCCTACTGAAAACTACCCTTAAATTATATCAAACAACATTGCTTTTTTCAATAAAAAATATGCTTTTAATTGAAATGCAAATCAAATTATGATATACTCATACTATATTTTAAAAAGGAAGTTATATATGTTAGATTTACTCGACTTAAACCTTAATATAAATGAAAATAAGGTTTTTAAATATTTCAGCGAAATTTGCACCATTCCGCACGGTTCGGGAAATATGAAAAAAATTGCCGACTACTGTGAAAATTTTGCCCAAAAACATTCACTTCAATACATTCGCGATAATGCCGACAACCTTATTATCTATAAAAGCGGTTGTTTAGGTCTTGAAAATGCTAAACCTATTATTTTACAAGGGCATCTTGATATGGTTTGCCAATGTGACCAAGGCACTGTGATTGATTTTGAAAAAGACGGTCTTTCAATATTTTGCGATGGCGATTTTATAAAGGCTAAAGGCACAACCTTGGGCGGTGACAACGGTATTGCGGTCGCTTATATTATGGCTATTTTATCGTCAACAGATATCCCCCACCCACCAATTGAAGCAATCTTTACAACCGATGAAGAAATCGGTCTTTTAGGCGCTAATGCCCTTGATACATCGGTTTTAAAATCTAAAATGATGATAAATCTTGACAGCGAAACCGATGATGTTTTAACAGTCTCCTGTGCAGGCGGACAAGATACAGTTTTAACCCTTCCCTTTACCGCAAAAGAAAAGAGCGGTACTGTTATTACTATAACTATAAGCGGACTTTTGGGCGGACATTCAGGTGTTGAAATTGATAAGGGCAGAATTAACGCCAATATTTTAATGGGCAGAATTTTGAACCATTTATCTACTTATGATTTCGACATCATATCAATAAACGGCGGTACAAAGCGAAACGCTATTCCAGACAGTTGCGTTGCCGAAATTTTAGTTTTGGATACTGCATCCATTTTAAAAGAACTGGAAAATTACAGCGAAATATTATATCTTGAACTCAAATCACGTGAAAGCGGACTTTCTATCGAATATAAAACTGTAGAAAGCACCGCTACTTGCCTTTGCGACAATGCAAAACAAAAACTTCTTGACCTTTTAAATATAGTGCCAAACGGCATTATGGAAATGAGTAATGAAATTGAAGGTCTTGTTGAAACCTCGCTTAATTTGGGCGTTTTAGAAACAAGCGAAAATGCTGTTTCCCTGGCTTTTGCCCTTAGAAGCAACAAAAAAACTGCTATGGACTATCTTGAAAGCAGGCTTATATCAATTGCAAAAACTATTGGTGCTACTGCCGAAACCTCAGGCTTTTATCCACCTTGGGAATATAAAGAAAATTCGCCCTTGCGCGAACTTTATAAAAAGTGCTATAAAGAACAAAATGGTTCTGACATTAAGGTTGAAGCGATACATGCAGGACTTGAATGCGCTGTATTTTCTTCCACCATTAAAGACCTTGACTGCATATCGGTAGGTCCAAATATGTTCGATGTTCACACCCCTAAAGAAAAATTAAGTATTTCTTCAACTGTAGGAACTTTTAATCTTCTCTTAAAGGTTTTAAAGGAAAGCGTAAATCTTTGATTGATTTTATTGCAACTTTGTGATAAAATTAACGTGTTATTATAAAAAATAAAGATTGGAGAAATTATGGAAAACAAATCCGAATTTAAACCCTATGTTCCGGCGAGCAAAGTCACCCCTGAAATAACAGTTACTTCTATTATTATGGGTGTTTTGCTTTCGGTTATATTCGGCGCGGCTAATGCCTATTTAGGTCTTCGCGTTGGTATGACTGTGTCGGCATCAATCCCCGCGGCAGTAATATCTATGGGCGTTATCCGTATGATTTTACGCCGTAATTCAATTTTGGAAAACAACATTGTTCAAACAGTCGGCTCTGCAGGTGAATCTTTAGCCGCAGGCGCAATCTTCACCCTCCCCGCTTTATTCTTGTGGGCGGCTGAAGGAAAAATGGACAAGCCCGACCTTGTAGAAATCACTTTAATCGCTCTTATCGGCGGTCTTTTAGGTGTTTTCTTTATGGTACCGCTTCGCAATGCGCTTATTGTTAAAGAACACGGCACATTACCTTATCCCGAAGGCACCGCTTGTGCAGAGGTTCTTTTAGCAGGCGAAAAAGGCGGTTCAAGCGCCTCCACAGTATTTGCTGGTATGGGCTTTGCCGCTCTCTTTAAGTTTATAATTGACGGACTTAAAGTAGTTTCAGGCGAGGTTTCAGGCAGAGTAAAAGGCTTTGCTGGAGAAATCGGCACACAAATTTACCCCGCTGTAATGAGCGTTGGTTATATTTGCGGTCCACGCATTTCTTCTTATATGTTCGCAGGCGGCGTTTTAAGTTGGCTCGTACTCATTCCGCTTATCGTTCTCTTTGGTGAAAACAGCATTCTCTATCCGAGCGTTGACGCTACAATCGGTCAGATGTTTGCTGAAGGCGGAGCGGGTGCAATTTGGGGTTCATATATCCGTTACATTGGCGCAGGCGCTTTGGCTGCCGGCGGAATTATCAGCCTTATCAAATCGTTACCCCTTATCGTTAAAACCTTTACGGGTGCTATGAAGAGTATGTCGGGCGCAGGTGCTACTTCGGGCGAACGCACTTCAAAGGAGATTAACATAAAAGTTGTGCTTATTGCTATTGCAATTTTAACTCTTGCAATTTGGCTTATCCCTGCTATTCCCGTAAGTCTTCTCGGTGCGCTTATAATTGTTGTATTCGGTTTCTTCTTTGCAACCGTATCTTCCCGTATGGTAGGTCTTGTAGGAAGCTCTAATAACCCCGTTTCAGGTATGGCTATTGCCACCGTTCTTATTGCGACACTTATCCTTAAATTTACAGGTTTAACCGGTTATAAGGGTATGGCAAGTGCTATTGCTATCGGTTCAATTATCTGTATCGTTTCAGCTATTGCGGGCGATACTTCACAAGACTTAAAGACAGGTTACATTCTAGGCGCAACACCTAAAAAGCAACAGTACGGCGAAGTTATTGGTGTTATAGCGGCTGCCCTTGCTATCGGCGGAACGCTCTTCCTTTTAGATAAGGCTTGGGGCTTTGGCTCTGACGCACTTGCAGCTCCGCAAGCAACCCTTATGAAACTCATTATTGAGGGTGTTATGGGCGGTAATCTCCCTTGGGCACTCGTATTTACAGGCGTGTTTATTGCAGTTGTAGTTGAGCTTATCGGCATCCCCGTTCTTCCCTTTGCAATCGGTGTTTATCTCCCCGTACAGCTTAACGCTTGTATTATGGTTGGCGGTCTTGTTCGCTTGTTTGTTGAAAAACTTTCAAAGAACAAAAAGAACAAGGACGAAATCGTTAACGACGGCATACTCTTCTCTTCGGGCATGATTGCAGGTGAAGGTCTTGTTGGTATCCTTTTGGCATTCTTTGCTATATTCGGTATAGACAAGATTATCGACCTTTCAGGTCTTGTAAGCCCCATCGTTTCAAATGTTGGCGGACTGCTACTCTTCGGTGTTATTATTTTAACACTCCTTGCATTCACAGTTTTCAAAAAGCGTAAAGTAGCAAATGAAGAATAAAAAAGAAAACTATATTGAAAAGGTGCCAGTCATAAACCAAAACATCGGTTGGTCAAAGGACGAAAACGGCGCTGTAACACTCGAAATCGAGAATAAAGGTGTGTTTAACCGAATTGCTCAAAAGCTCTTTAGGAAGCCCAAAATCAGTTATATCCACCTTGAAGAAATGGGTAGTTTCGTTTGGCCTTTGATAGATGGAAAAAACGATATATTCGAACTTGGCAGAAAAGCAAAAGAGCATTTCGGCGAAAAAGCCGAGCCCTTGTACCCTCGCCTTGTAAAATATTTCGAAATTCTCGAGAGTTATAAATTTATAACATTTAAATAACTAAAAAGCATCTGCCTTTGTTGGCAGATGCTTTTTCATTGCTATTACATATTCACTTTATATCTATTTTAATATTTCCTGTATCGGTTATAATTTCACACTTGCCTCCCGTTACTGTATTGGGTACATCTACATAACCTGTATCGCTTTTAGTAATAAATACTTTATCAGTGAGCAAGTTTCCCCTAACAGAACCCGTATCAGTTTTAACAAAAATCTCATCGGCATCGCAATCCTCGAACTTTACGTCGCCAGCACTTCTCTCAATAGAAAATGTTTCTTTGGCAATAACATTCTTCAAAGAAATATCGCCGGTGTCTCCGTTTGAAATAATATTCTTACACTTGATATCTTCTAACTTGGCGTCACCCGTGCTCACATTCACCTTAAAATCACCCTCACAGGTTATGCCATTTGCAATAATTTCACCCGTTGAAACTGAAAGGCAAACCAAGTCTGCGGATACATCTTCAACACGGATATCACCCGTACTTACAGAAATATCAATGCTTTCAAACTTGAAACTTTTCGGTGTTTCTACATTGCTAGTGCTTGACTTCACCGAAAGCGCGCCGTATTCACCTTGCGGAATATATATAGTTATTTTTGGTGTGCCGAAATTTATGCCTATATGCTCATACCATTTTCTATTATCAACAATTTCAATTTCAAGTGTTTCATCCTTTACCGCAACCGAATGCTTTATATTTTTCTGCTCATAACAAATAACCGAACTTTTTGAGTTTTTGGCGGGAAGAAACAAAATATCAGCGGTATCACTTATAATAGATATGTTCTCATAATTTTGGTTTATCTCATAACTATTAGTATAATATTTTGAGGTGGACAATTTCGTAAAATCCCATTTAAGCACCGTCATCACTCCTGTAAAAATTATACCGCCGACCAATACAAGAGAAGCCGCTATAATAAGCCAAGTTTTTGTTCTTTTACTCATTATGCTTCCCCCTTTTTAATAAAACAATTTTTAATGCCGAAAACCATCTTTTTTGTGAGTATCAAAACACCTTTTGTAGCCACTTTGCAACCGTAAAAGAAAAATATAGAAAGTCCCGCACAGACAATACCTGCGCCTATAAGAGCCACACCTGTAAGTGCGTTACCATAACACGCCAAGACAATTCCTGCCACAACACCGCCAAAAGCGCAACATATAACCGAACCGAAGACAGCCCACAAGGAAATTATAACAGCCCATAATGAAGCGTAAAGCGAAAGGGCTACCGCAAATGCGGATATCAAAAGAGAGAGCCATATTGGAGAGCCAAGTACCAAAAGCACGATTTCCCACACTCGAAGACGCCGTTTTAGGTTTATGCTTTTCTCGGTATTCTCTATCGGCAAGTCACTAGTATCGTCTTCGCCGAGAAGAAAACTAACCGCAACCCCCAACTCTGCCGCGAGAGATACGAGCATTTGAGAATCAGGCACAGATAAACCTTTTTCCCATTTTGAAACTGTCTGCCGAACCACACCCAGTTTTACCGCAAGTTCCTCCTGCGAGAATCCTTTTTGAGTTCTAAGCATTTTAATCTTCTCGGAAATCATAAAACCCCACCTTTCGCTACACTTAATTATACTCCGCAACCAAATATAAATCAAGCAACGGAAAATAACATTATAAAAACAACGAAAACAATATGTTATGATTATTAATTTTTTGGTATTTCCCATCATTTTTTACTTATCAATTTTCTACCTTGCCCTTCTCTCTCAAATCAATCGTGGTAGCCTAATTATTTTCTTTCGATTTTTAACAGCATAATCAAAGGCTATCTTTGTCCCGCTTTTTCGATTTTTCGGTAAATAATCCTCCTTATAATAAAACACACAATATTGACTTTTATTTATCATCTCATAATTCCGTTGTACATAAACCGCCCTTTTTACATTTACTGCTTTTTTAGAAAAATATGTTTCTTCATATCTTTCAAGTAAATACGATTTATAATTTTCATTTATATCCAAAAACTCCGCCCTAACATAAACTCTCTTTATGTCAGGGTGTTTTTCTTTTATCTTGGTAACCTGTTCATAACATACATCATTAAATTGACTTTTGCTGCCGAAAAGAAATATTTTTACATTTTCTTTTATAACAAGCTTTTCAACTATAAAATTTATCTGCTCTTTCAATTCTTCAGTCACTTCTACTTCTCTATGACCTATAAAACAACAAACTCGTTCAATCATATTTTTACTCCAAATTAAATAATCTTTTATTCATTATAAACTATTACTCACTCAAAGTAAATAAATATGCAATAGAGTGTTATAAAAACAATTTTCTTTTTGGGGTAAAATAGAATAGAAAGTGGTGGAATATAATGAAAACCGAATTTGCAGAAAAATATATTACTCTTGGTTTGAAAATTGCATATTACCGAAGAAAAGCAGGGTTTACACAAGAATACTTTGCTGAACTTATTGGAAAAAGTGTTAGTTTTGTAGGTCAAGTTGAGGGTACAGGAACAGTTCGCGGTGTTTCGCTTGAAACTTTATTTAAAATGTCTAAAGTATTAAATGTCTCCCCTTCCAAACTGTTAGAAGAAGATTAAAAGAGCTATTAGATTTTGAATCTAATAGCTCTTTTCTAATTATCTTTATTCAAATTCAATTGTACCTACAGGTTTAGGGGTTATATCCATAAGCACTCGGCTTATACCCTTAACCTCACTTGTGATACGAGCGGTAATATGATGCAAAAGCGCATACGGAATTTCTTCAATAGTAGCTGACATTGCATCGGTGGTGTTTACTGCACGGATAATTGCGCACCAGCCGTCAAGACGCTTACCGTCGATAACACCAACCGCTGTCATATCAGGTACCGCAATAAAATACTGCCAAACCTTACCTGCAAGGCCGTTTTTATCGAACTCTTCACGCAAAATAGCATCTGCTTCACGGAGAGCCTCTAATCTATCTCTTGTAATTGCGCCAAGGCAACGAACACCAAGACCTGGACCTGGGAAGGGTTGACGGTAAACCATCTCATGCGGAAGTCCTAAAGCTTCACCCACAACACGAACCTCGTCCTTGTATAAAAGTTTTACAGGTTCTACAAGTTCCATTTCCATATCTTCGGGCAAACCGCCAACATTGTGGTGAGCCTTAACACCATCCGACTCCAAAATATCGGGATAAATTGTACCTTGAGCCAAGAAAGAAATGCCGTCAAGTTTAGCGGCTTCCTCGTCAAACACCTTTATAAACTCACCGCCGATAATCTTGCGCTTCTTTTCAGGGTCAGAAACACCTGCCAATAAATCAAGAAAACGGTCGGTAGCGTCGATATAAATAAGGTTAGCATCAAGTCCGTTTTTGAAAATTTCAATAACCTGTTCGCTCTCACCCTTACGCATAAGGCCGTGATTTACATGAACACAAACGAGCTGTTTGCCGATAGCCTTTATAAGAAGTGCCGCTACAACCGATGAATCTACACCGCCTGAAAGTGCCAAAAGCACCTTCTTATCGCCAACCTGTGCGCGAACCTGCGCCACTTGTTCTTCGATAAAAGCATCTGCAAGTGCTTTTGTTGTGATGCGTTCCATAGTTTCGGGACGTACATTACCAGACATTAAAAATCCCCCTATATATTAGTTAGTATAGTTATCAAAATAGCCTTGAACGAGTATTACAGGTGTACCCTTATCGCCCGAGCCTGAAGTTAAGTCACAAAGTGAACCGATAAGGTCAGTAAGCTGACGGGGAGTTGTACCCTGAGCCGCCATATTGCCAACAAGGTTGCCGTCCTTTTCCTTAATACTCTTAGAAATAGCAGCT
>JAFYLF010000042.1 GCA_017537195.1 Clostridia bacterium | reverse complement strand
GTTGATATGATGTATTATATATTTGTCGGTTATTTTGTTTTTTCATCAACTACATTATACCGCAAAAAAGACTACATTCCTATCCTTTTTTGGATAAGTTTGTAGTCTTTTTTATTTGGACTGTTTTTTTACAGCCCCTTTTTTATAGAGATTTTAATGTATCTTGGCACCATGTGAAGAGCCGTTCAAAACTTTCAGAAAAATCATGCGAAATGCCGTTATTCAGCTCGATGGAACGTTTTAGGATTGCACAATCTTTTCCATTTAACAAAGGCAGCAATTCGGCTTTTGTTGCGATATATTCACCGTGTGTTAAATAATGTAAATTCTGTAGAATGAAAAACACGCTTTTATAAGCAAAAGGCAATGTTGTAATACTCTTGGCAGGTTCGGCATGAATGTATTTGTGGCATATTTCGTGATAAAGATTATTGAGATTTAATTTAACAAAATTACGAATATCATGTTTTGTGTAGGTAGGGACAAGTTCGGTTAATGTACCGTAATAATCTTTTGTACTATTTAATAGATGATGTATTTCAAGGGGGTTCCAGTTTGCAAGATCTGTCTTACTGCATATAAACCCGCATGACTTCTCAAAGTGCCCCAAAGAATGAATTATCGTGCGGTAATGATCCATATCAGATACAGTGAGCCCGTCAATGACAACCATAATGTCGATATCACTATTTTCTGTTGCTTCTCCGCGCAGACGGCTACCTTGCAACCCAACATATAATAGTCTGCAACTATATTGGCGATGAAGAAAATCAATTAATTTTGAAATATAGTTTTCGATATTGATCATAAAAATTTTCTCCTGATTTGCATATAAAAAAGAACCAACTAAAAGTCAGTTCTTTTTCTGGTGCCGCTGGCCGGACTTGAACCGGCACGATATCGCTACCGAGGGATTTTAAGTCCCTTGTGTCTGCCTATTCCACCACAGCGGCATATCATATATGATATAGTATTTGTTCTTTTTTGTCAAGAACTTTTTAAATAAAATCTATAAAAACTCTTGACTATTATAAAAATTTATGATATCATAAATTTCGTTCAAGCGCGGGTGTAGTTCAACGGCTAGAATCCCAGCCTTCCAAGCTGGTTGTGTGGGTTCGATTCCCATCACCCGCTCCAATAAAAACCGACTTGTGACCCAAGTCGGTTTTTTAATAGCATTTTATTTTTCGCCTAAAATATTTATGAATATATTTCTGAAAACAAAAATCATAAGAGCCAAGAATAAAAATGTTCCTGCTACAAGGAAAAACGGAAGATAAAATCTACCGGCAACAAGTGTGATTAAAGCGATTATCACACAACAAAGGCTCATATATTTGAGAAGTTTTTTATTATCAGGATTAGCTTCTTCGCCTTTTTCGATATTTTTGAGTACCTTGCGCAGATAAAAAAGTGTCATTTCCGTAAAGGGAGCGCAAGGGTAACAGGTCACCATAACAGTTGTAGCAAGGCTTTCGAGCCTGCCTGCATATTCTACATACCAAGTAATAAGGAAAGGCAGAAAAACAGCCACTAAAACTAAAGCAACCAAAAATATATCGGTTAAAAGAATAGAGAACTTTATTGTATTTGTCTTTTTCATAATAACACCTACCAAACTTATTATATATCAAGAAAACTAATTTGTAAATGGTAAAAAAGGATTTGAATGCTTTGCGGGATTTTTTAAAGAAACGGCCGATGCTTTTTTGTGCTTTATTTTCTTGTGTCATTTCGGCAATTGGAATGTATGCCGAAATGGCACTTTTTGTTATTTGTCCTCTTATTTTAGGCGTGATTTTTATGCTTGTTTATAAATTCCAAAAGGGCGAATTGGTTTTTGCGACAATGTGTATTCTGGCGGTAGCAGTAAGCACATTTTTGACAACTGTAAAGATTGAAAACACAAGAGATTTTGATAGAACAAATTGCAACGGAGAATTTATTGTAATCGAAGAACCTGTTGACCATGGGGAATATTATTCAACAACGCTTGAAACGGTAAGCGGTGATACGCTTAATAAGGGCGAAAAGATTTCGGTTGTTTATTATGAAGGAAAACTTGAATTTCCCCAAAGAATAAAAGCCGAACTGTCGGTTTCTTCGCTTGACGGTTATAAGTTTAAAAACCAATATTATTCCGAGAAAATATTTCTTAACGGTTATATAAAGGAATTTGTTGATACAGGCAAAAGCGATGAGGTTTTGTCGGTTGTAGGCGATGTTAGAAAATATATAAAATCGAAAATTTTTAAATATTATGACTTCAGGGAAGGCGCCACAATGATGGCGCTGGTCACAGGCGACAGGAGTTATTTTACCGATGAATTTTATAATAATGTAAAATCGGCGGGTGTGGCGCATGTAATGGTGGTTTCGGGTATGCACCTGTCGGTTATGGTGGCTTTGTTTTTGTTTTTAAGCAATAAATTTTTTTATAACCGATATCTTAAAGCAATAACAATTTTTGTTGTAACTGTCGTCCTCACGGCAATTTGCGGATTTACAATGTCTATTTTAAGGGCGGGAATTACATATCTTCTATTGGCGATAGCGCTTATTATAAACCGTGAAAGCACACCCGAAAACACACTTGGCTGTGCGGTTAGTGTGATTTTATTTTCCAATCCATTTGCGATTTTTAATATTGCATTTCAGTTGTCGGTATTATCTACATTTGCAATTATTGCCGTGGCGCTTCCCGTTGCCGAATATGTTTCTAAAAATGGGATTATTAAAAATAAAATATTGTTATCGTTGTTTTCGGCGGTGCTAATAAGTATCAGCGCACTAATCTTCACGGCACCTGTTACGGTATACTTTTTCGGTTATCTTTCTAATGTTTCGGTTGTGACGAATTTACTCATAGGCACACCCTCAAGCGTGGCGATGATTTTGTGTGTTTTAGGATTTCTGTTTCCCTTTGCTGAGAGCTTGTTGTTCTATTTGAGCGAAATTTTAGTTTCCTATATGAATTCGGTAATAAATTATTTCGGCAGTTTGCCGTTTGCTACAACAACACTGCCCGAATACACCGCTTTTATATTTTTGGCGGTAATAATTATTGTATTATGGATTTTACTTGCTTGTAAAAAGCGAAAAAGTATGTTAAAATTAAAAGCAATCAGAGAGAAAAAGTCTAAAGAAAGGAGTAAAAAGGTTAAATGGCGGTAATTTATGAGCAGACACTTAAAACCGAAATCAAGAACGATAATAAAAGAGTTTATATTTTGTTTGGTAACGACGGTTATTTAAAGAAAATGTATACTTCAAAAATTGCAAGTTCGTGCGCCGAGGAAGATGATATTTTCAATTATCAAAAATTTTCGGGCGAATGTGATTTGCAGGAAGTTTATGATGCGGTTTTGCAGTTTCCCGTAATGAGTGAAAAAAAGGTTGTTATATTAAGTGATTATGATTTTGAAAAATGCTCAAAATCTGATTTCGAAAAGCTGTGCACCATTATAACCGATACTCCTGATAGCTGTGTTTTTATTTTGCTTTATGATGTTTTGGAAGTTGTCGCAAAAAAGAACGCAAAGCTTACAAAACTTATATCCTGCGCTGAAAAAAACAATGGCGTAGCGGCTCAGCTTGACCATAGAACTGCTTCTGACCTTGTGAAAATGCTCACAAACGGCGCTTTAAAGCGTGGCTGTAAATTTGATAATACTGCGGCGAGATATTTAATAGAAACCTCGGGCGAAGATATAAACACATTAAAAAACGAGCTTGATAAACTCTGCTTTTATGTGGGAAAAGGCGAAATCACCAAGCAAACGGTTGATTTGGTTTGTGTTAAAACTGTTGAAGCGAGTGTTTACACACTCTCGAAGCAGATAATTGTTTGCGATATGACCGCCGCCTTAAAGACCTTGGACGAGCTATTTTATTTAAAAATCGAACCCATAATAATTTTAAGCACAATATCGGGATTTTATGTTGATATGTACCGCACATTTGTCGGTAAAGAACGTGCTATGACTGTTCCCGAAATTGCAAAAGAATTTGATTATAAAAACCGTGAATTTGCAATTAAAAATGCGGTAAATGATATAAAGAAATTTGATTTTGATAAGTTCACTTTAAGTTTTGATGCTTTGCGGGCGGCTGATAAAAGCCTTAAGACCTTTTCGAGCAACCCACGCACAGTACTTGAGCAATTGGTGGTAAAGCTCGGCTTTATAGCGCTGAAGGGTGAGAGCCTTGATTAAGCTTAATATGCCCATTATTGTTGAGGGTAAGTATGATAAGATAACCCTTGAAAATGTGGTTGATACCCTTATTATCACCACAAACGGATTTGGGATTTTTAAAGACACACAAAAATGTGAGCTTATCCGAATGTTTGCAAAGCGTGAGGGAATTATTGTTCTTACCGACAGCGATTCGGCTGGGAATATGATTCGCGCTCACATAAAAAGCATTGTAAAAGACGGAAAGATTATAAATGTTTATGTTCCGCAGCTAAAGGGTAAGGAAAAGCGTAAAACTACTGCCTCTAAAGAAGGCTTTTTAGGGGTTGAGGGACTTTCAAAGGAAGTGCTGATAGAGGCGCTTTTAAAAAGCGGTGTAACCGATTTTAAAACGGACGGGATAACCGATAAAATAACAAAAACAGATATGTTTTTAAATGGGCTTTCGGGAACAGAGAATGCAACAAACAATCGAAAAGCACTTTTAAAATTTTTAAATTTGCCCGATAATTTATCGGCAAATGCTACATTAGATGTGCTTAACACTCTGTTAAGCAAAGAAGAATTCGAAAAGGCGGTGGCAGAGTGCCTAAATCTTGGGGACAGAAGTTAAAAATACTTTATGTGCTTGACATTTTGCGTAAATATAGTGACGAAGAAAATCCGCTCACAGCCAATGAGATTTGCGAATATTTGTCGCAACAAGGAATTGAAGCAGAGCGAAAATCGGTTTATGCCGATATTGAGGCGCTTACTGATTTCGGATATGATATAATCCGCTCCTTTTCGCCCAAAGGCTTTTTTCTTGGAAGCCGTGAGTTTGAAGAGGCTGAAATTTATCTTTTAAGCGATGCGGTTCGAACAGCTAAATTTATAAGCCCCAAGAAAACACGGGAGCTTTTAAAAAAATTAGGCGCAATGTTAAGTCAGTCACAGCGCAAAAAGAGAGAAAAGGATATTTATTGGAGCCCCTTGCAAAAATGCGCCAATGAAGAAATTTTTTATAATATAGATACAATATCCAAAGCGATAGCTGATAATAAAAAGGTAACCTTTAATTATGTTTCAAGGGAGCTTGTGGGTAGAGAATTTGTAGATGTTGTTAAAAAACGCACAGTAAGTCCTTATGCACTGACTTGGCAGGATGACCATTATTATCTTATATGTAATTACGAAAAATACGATAATCTTATGCATCTTCGTCTTGATAGAATAAGTAAAACCCAAATCACACAAGACAATATTCGGCATTTCAGCGAGGTTAGTGAATATACTGAGTTCTTTGATGTTGCCGATTATACAAATAAACTTTTCGGTATGTATTCGGGTGAAATTAGCAAGATAGAGCTTTGCTGTAAACGAAAAATCGCCAAGGCGGTTGCCGACCGTTTTTCAGAAAATATTTTCATAACAAATGTTACCGAAAATGAATTTTGTTTTTCTTGTGAAGCGGTGCTTAGCGAAGCACTTGTAACCTTTATTATGAATTTCGGTGACGGCATAAGGGTTATTAAGCCACAGAGATTAAAGGATATGATTACCGACAGAGCCAAAAAAATATTACAAGTATATTAAATTTTCACTTGTTAAATTATGAAAAATTTGGTACAATATTAAGGTATTTTGTCGCGGGGAGATAGTTTAATGAATATAAAAGGATTTGATAACGAAAAGTATATCAGTTTGCAGTCGCAAAAAATCAGGGATAGAATTGCGCAATTCGGCGATAAATTGTATCTTGAATTCGGCGGAAAGCTTTTTGACGATTACCACGCCGCAAGAGTTCTCCCTGGCTTTAAGCCCGATGCAAAGGTTAAAATGCTTCTTGAACTTAAGGATGAAGCAGAAATTGTTATCGTTATCAATGCCGATGCTATTGAAAAAAACAAGCAACGCGGTGACCTTGGAATTACCTATGACCTCGAAACCCTGCGTCTTATAGATGCGTTCCGTCAAATAGGGCTTTATGTTGGCAGTGTGGTTATCACTTGCTATACAGGTCAGCCCTCGGCGCAGAATTTTGAAAAGCGTCTTACTGCGCTCGGCATAACTGTTTACCGTCACTATCCGATTGAAGATTATCCCTCTAATATACCTTTTATCGCAAGTGAAGAGGGCTTTGGTAAAAATGATTATATTAAAACTTCCAAGAAACTTGTAATTGTTACAGCCCCCGGCCCCGGAAGCGGTAAAATGGCAACCTGTCTGTCACAACTTTATCACGAGAATAAGCGTGGTATTAAGGCGGGATATGCAAAGTTTGAAACATTCCCGATTTGGAACATCCCGCTAAAGCATCCCGTTAATGTGGCTTATGAAGCCGCAACAGCCGATCTTAACGATGTTAATATGATTGACCCGTTCCACCTTGAAGCCTATAATCAGACAACGGTCAATTATAACCGAGATATTGAAATTTTCCCGGTGCTTAATTCCATTCTTGAAACTATTTTGGGCGAGTCGCCTTATAAGAGTCCTACCGATATGGGCGTTAATATGGCGGGCTTTGCTATATATGATGATGAAGCGGTGCAAAAAGCCGCAAAACAGGAAATTATCCGCAGATATTATAATACCCTTGTAAGTGTAAGACAGGGTATGGCGGAGTCTTCAGATGTCAGCAAAATTGAACTTTTAATGAAACAGGTGCGCATTAGCGTTAAGGACCGTCCGGTAGTTGCCGCAGCGCTTAAAAGGGCTGAAGAAACAAACGCTCCTGCAGCTGCTTTAGAACTTGCAAATGGTAAGATTATAACAGGTAAAACCTCAAGCCTTTTGGGTGCATCTTCGGCGCTTATACTTAACTGCCTTAAAGAACTTGCGGGTATCCCTGATGATATTGATTTGATTTCACCCACTATTATTGAGCCTATCCAAAAGCTTAAAACCGGAATATTGGGCAATCATAACCCCCGTCTTCATATTGATGAGGTGTTAGAAGCGCTTTCTATATGCGCGGTTACAAGCGATGTTGCTAAAAAGGCGCTAGAACAAGCGCAAAATCTTAAAGGTCTTGAGGCGCATTCAACTGTTATACTCTCAAGAGTTGATGAGAATATATTCAAAAAACTCGGTGTAAATATCACATTCGAGCCAAAATATCAGACCAAAAAATTATATCATAATTAAGATTTTTAAAAGGGATGTTAATTTACATCCCTTTTATTATGGTTAAAAATACCTCGATTTTTGTATAATTTTAACAAATATTAGCTGAAAAGTTATAATTCAGTCTTTTAATTTTAACAAAAATCACTTGAAAATACAGTTTTTTGTTGCTATAATAAATATGTAAACAAAAGCAATTTCAAAGTGGGAGTGATCTTTGTGAAAAGCAAAAAATGTGTAGCAATGCTTTTGGCAGGAGGACAGGGCAGCCGTTTGGGTGTTCTTACAAGCAAAATTGCAAAGCCTGCCGTTCCTTATGGCGGAAAGTATAGAATTATAGATTTTCCGCTTTCTAACTGCACCAATTCGGGTATTGATACAGTTGGAATTCTCACACAATATAAACCGCTTGAGCTTAATGATTATGTGGCTTCGGGTAAACCTTGGGATTTAAACCGTACCGACGGTGGCGTACATATTTTGCCCCCTTACCATACAGCCGAGGGCGGAAACTGGTATAAGGGCACCGCTAATGCTATTTATCAAAATCTCGAATTTTTAGAGCGTTATAATCCCGAATATGTTCTTATCCTTTCGGGTGACCATATTTACAAGATGGACTATGCTCAAATGCTTAGCCAACATATCGAAACCGGCGCTGATTGCACAATAGCGGTTTTGGATGTTTCTTTAGAAGAGGCTTCTCGTTTTGGTATAATGAATGCCCATGATGACGGTACCATTTATGAGTTCGAAGAAAAACCCAAGGTTCCTAAAAGTACCTTGGCATCAATGGGCATTTACATATTCACTTGGGAAAAACTTAAATATTATCTTACCGAAGATGAAAAGAATCCCGATTCTTCAAATGACTTCGGTAAAAATGTAATTCCTATGATGCTTTCGGACAATCAGCTTTTAAAGGTTTTCCGTTTTAATGATTATTGGAAGGATGTCGGAACTGTCGATTCTTTGTGGGAAGCAAATCTCGATTTGCTTAACCCTAAAATCGATCTTAACCTTGCGGATAAAAACTGGAAGATTTATTCAAAAAATACAGGTATGCCGCCGCAGTATATTTCGGAAGATGCTCAAGTGGAAAACTCGCTTGTAACAGACGGTTGCGAAATTTTCGGCAAGGTTGATTATTCGGTGCTCTTTAAAAATGTAACTGTAGAAGAAGATGCCGAAGTACTTTATTCGCTGGTTATGCCTGGTGCTGTTATTAAGAAAGGCGCAAAGGTACAGTATAGTATAATTGCCGAAAACAGTATTATTGAAGAAGGTGCGGTTGTAGGCGAAGAACCTAATGCCACAGGGGACGAGAATTGGGGCATAGCGGTTATCGGTGATAATCTAACAGTCGGCAAAAATTCAAAAATCACCGCAAGTCAGATGATTACTGAAGATGTAAAGGAGGGCGAGGAAGTATGAGAACTTCAAGTTTAGCAGGCTTAATTTTCGCAAATTCTGATGATAAACTAAAAAAACTTACTGCCAATCGTTCAATGGCATCGGTGCCCTTTGGCGCAAGATACCGCATAGTTGACTTTGCACTTTCTAATCTTGTGAATGCGGGTGTTACCTCGGTTGGTATCATAACCAAGGAAAATTACCGCTCACTTATGGACCATGTTGGCAACGGTATTTCTTGGGACCTTGACCGTAAAAACGGCGGCGTGTATTTTATTCCGCCTTATTATAAACGTGGTGTCAAGCGTTTTTCCGGCACAGTTTCTGCAATAGCGGGCTCGACTGAATATATAGAAAAATGCGGTGCTGATTACATTGTGCTTTATGACTCTCACGTAATCGCAAACATTGATTTGTCTGCCGCTTTCAAACAACATAAAGAAACAGGCGCTGATATAACGGTTGTGTATCGTAACGGAATTTTGCCCGAAAAATCTACCGAAAAAATGATTTTAGGGTTAGAAGATAACAGAGTTAAAGAAATCACCTTTAGCGAAGAATCAAAGGAAACTTCTTTTGGTATAGGCGTTAGTATTATCGGAAAAGATTTGCTTTTGAAACTTGTCAGTGAAGCCGATGAGGATGGTCTTACAAGCTTTGCGCGTGAGGTTATTGCAGAAAAAATTTCTGAACTTAAAATCTATGGCTTTGAACATAGCGAATATGTTGCGGTTATGGATAACACAGCTACATATTATGAAGAGAGTATGGCTTTGCTCCAAAGTGATGTAAGAAAACAACTCTTTAATAAAAAGCGCCCAATCTTTACAAAGGTGCGTGATGGTATGCCAACACGTTACGGTATATCGGCGTCGGTTAAAAATTGCCTTATAGGTGACGACTGTGTTATAGAAGGTACAGTTAAAAACAGCATCTTGTTCAGAGGTGCCAGAATTGGCAAGGGTGCTGTGGTTGAAAATTGTATTTTAATGCAGGAAGCTGTTATTGCCGACGGCGCAACACTTTGTAATGTTATTGCTGATAAAAATGTATTCGTAGATGAAAACATAGTGCTTAAAGGAACAAAAGAAAAACTTTGTTTTATAGATAAAAACCAAACACTTTAGGAGAAAAATATGAAAGTTTTATTTGCTACGAGTGAGGCATACCCCTATGCAATGTCGGGTGGTCTTGCTGATGTTGCGGGTGCGCTTCCAAAAGCGCTTCGCAAACGATTTGTAGGTTGTCGTATTATCTTACCGCTTTACGCCTCTATTTCCGAGGAAATGCGTAAAAGTATGACATTTGTTTGTAATATCACCGTGCCGGTTTCCTGGAGAAGACAGTATTGCGGAGTTTTTGAGGCGCATCTTAACGGAGTGATTTATTATTTTATTGATAACCAGTATTATTTTAACCGAGAGGGCCTTTACGGTTATTATGATGATGCCGAAAGATTTGCTTTTTTCTCCCGTGCGGTGCTTGAAGTAATACAGCATTTAGACTTCCGGCCCGATATTATCCACTGTAACGACTGGCAGACCGCCTTAATACCCGTATATCTTAATGCTTTCTATAAGCAAAACGAATATTATAAGGATATAAAAACAGTATATACCATTCATAATATTCAGTATCAGGGTAAATACGGCGACGAACTTTACGGCGATGTTCTCGGACTCCCTGAAGACAGCAAGAGCATAATGGAATATGACGGTTGCATAAACTTAATGAAGGGCGGTATTCAATGCGCGGATAAGATTACCACTGTGTCACCCACCTATTCAAAGGAGATTTTAGACCCTTTCTATTCTTACGGGCTTGATAATATTCTCAAAAATTTCACCGATAAACTGTCAGGTATTGTAAACGGTATTGACGTTGAGGTTTATGACCCTGAAACTGATCCGCTTATTTATAAAAATTATTCGCTTTCCACCCTTGAACCTAAGGCGGAGAACAAGAAAAAGTTACAAAGAGAAGTTGGACTTCCCGAAAAAGCAGATGTTCCGCTTATCGGTATGGTAACCCGTCTTGTAAAACACAAAGGACTCGACCTTGTTAAGTGCGTTTTTGAAGAAATTGTGCAAAGGGATGTTCAATTTGTAATTTTAGGTTCGGGTGAATATGAGTTCGAAAGCTTTTTCAACGAAATGGCTGGCAAGTATCCCGAAAAGGTAAAGGTGGTTTTAGGATTTAAGCCAAAACTTGCTCATTGTATTTATGCGGGAGCGGATATTTTCCTAATGCCAAGCCTTAGTGAGCCTTGCGGTCTGGCGCAGATGGTAGCGCTTCGTTACGGTACAATACCGATTGTCCGTAAAACAGGCGGTCTTAACGATACCATTCAGGATAGCGGGGATAATAAGGGCAATGGTTTTACGTTCGCTAATTATAATGCTCACGATATGTTGACTGCTGTTTGGCGCTCGTTGGAGGGTTACTCGCAAAAAGACGGATGGGAAATTCTTAAAAAACGTGCAATGACCTGCGATAATAGTTGGAAAACATCGGCAAATGCATATATAAGACTTTATAAAGAATTATTAGGGAATTAAGAAAAAAGGGTTGCTAATTACTAGTAACCCTTTTATAATATGTAGGGGACGATGCCCACATCGTCCCGTCAATAATTTTGGAGGGAAAGTATGCTTGATATTATAAAATCTGTAATACTCGGTATTATTGAGGGTATTACCGAATGGCTTCCGATAAGCAGTACAGGGCATCTTATTATTGCTGATGAGTTTATAAAGCTTAATATGGATGCTGATTTTATGAAAATGTTTAATGTTGTAATTCAACTTGGCGCAATTTTGGCGGTTGTGGTTATTTACTTTAAACAAATGTGGCCTTTTTCTTTAAAAAAGGAAGACCATTACATAAAAAAAGACACCTTTTCAATGTGGCTTAAGGTTATAGTGGCAATTTTACCTGCGGCTATAATCGGCATTCCGCTTGATGATTTGTTTGAAGAAAAGTTCCATAATTATATTGTTGTTGCTTTAGCACTTATAATTTACGGTGTTGCATTTATTTTAATTGAAAAGAAAAATAAAAGTCTCACCCCAAAGATAAACAGTATTTCCGAAATTTCCTATAAAACTGCTCTTTTAATCGGTTGTTTTCAGGCGTTGTCCTTAATTCCTGGCACTTCACGGAGCGGTTCTACAATTCTTGGTGCTATTTTGCTTGGAGTTTCCCGTGTTGCCGCAGCAGAGTTTAGTTTCTATATGGCAGTACCTGTAATGTTTGGCGCAAGCGCTATAAAGCTTTTGAAGTTTGGCTTTGATTTCACAACAACTGAAATGATAATTTTACTTGTCGGTATGCTTACCGCTTTTGTGGTTTCAGTAATCGCAATAAAATTCCTTATTTCATATATCAAAAAGCGTGATTTCTCTGCTTTCGGTTATTACCGCATAATTTTGGGCGCAATTATTTTGCTTTATTTTATTTTAAAATAGGAGGATTAAAATGTTAGTTAAGAAGTTGCAGTTAAAGGAATATTTCCAATTTTTAGGTGAAAATGGTGATAATCCGACATTAGAAGTTTATTTACCAGATGAGGTCATGAACCGCCCGGATTTTAGGCGTCCGTGTATGCTTATTTGTCCGGGGGGCGGGTATGAATATTGTTCAACTCGAGAGGCAGAGCCTATTGCTCTCCATTTTTTAGCTGAAGGTTTCAATGTTTTTGTTTTGTGGTATACCTGTGCTCCCGCAAGATTCCCAACCCAAATTCGAGAAGTTGCGGCAGCTATGGAGCTTATTCATAAAAACGCGAAAGAATGGTATTGTGATGTTGAAAGAATCTCAATAATGGGATTCTCGGCGGGCGGACACCTTGCTGCTCACTATAGCACAAGCTTCGATTGTTCTGAAATTCGTGAAATTTTCCCTGAGAGTAAAGCGCCTGCAGCATCTGTTCTTTGCTATCCAGTAATTTCGGCGGTAGAGGGTAAGTGCCATACGGGTAGTTTTCAAAACCTTACCGGTCAGTATCCTTTGACTACCACTCAAATGGAGCGTTTTAGCCTTGAACTTGCGGTAAAAGAAAACACCCCGCCCGCATATATTTGGCATACGGCGGAAGACGATTGTGTTCCGGTTTATAGTAGTTTGGTTTATGCTAATGCCTTGAGTGAATATAAAATTCCTTTTGAACTGCGCATTTTTCCTGAAGGATATCACGGACTTGCCACTTGTGATAAGAAAACAATAGATAATATAGAGCCATTTTGTGTTTATAATCGTGATTGGATTAAAGATGCTGTAAATTGGCTTAAATATATGGATAAAGCATAAAATTAAAGCCCTTTGGTATTGCTACCAAAGGGCTTTTTAAAAAATTCATAATTCCGCATGGCGCAGTCTTAATTAAAAAATCCCTGTTCTGCTGTATCGTGCTTTAATGATAACCTAGCCAAAAGCCAGGGTGGGTGCCCTCCGCATAACTTCGCGCTCCCTTCTTCCGAACTCGGCACCGCCGCGGGAGGTCTGCAAGCCCATTATGCGAGACAAAGCCCCTAATAAAAGGTTGTAGGGTTATATAAAGCACGATACAGCAAAACAGGAAAGAATAAATGATCTTTTTTCCGTTTTAGTTTGCTTCGCCATCTTGGAGTACTTGTTGTACGCCGTCGATGGCTCATCTTCCCAAAACGAAAAAATTTTTATTTATTAAATTCATAATAGATTTTTAGGTTTTTAGTCTGTGATTTTGAATCCCAAATCACATGTTTATTATACCACAAAATTTATAATTTTCAATATTTCTTGACATACAAATTATGGAATGATAAAATGATATTGCTTTAAGCAGAGGCTTTTGGTGACAAATTTTTCATTTGTCTTAAACTGGAATAAGGGTGAAATTCCCTTGCGAACTCGTCGCCGTAATTTGCGTTAAGGTTCTTCTTTATGTCACTGCGTTTTGTGGGAAGGCGAAGAACTGTGAGAACCAGACACTCGCGCAATAAGTCGGAATACTCGCCAAAGGCTTGTCAGTACAAATGTGTCACGAGTAATTGACGGTGTATTTTGCTTTAGTTACCTTTTTTGTATTGGGGTTTCTATATCCATTTACATCTCCGTTTGTATTGATGCTTAAAAGTATAATACAAAGGAGTTTTTTAAAATGAAAAAATCAACAATTGCTATTCGCGCAGGGGCTATTTTGGCGGTATTATCCATGCTGTTTTGCTTATGTGCGTGTGGTACACAAGAAGTACAGCAGGGCGAAAAAAATATAACGGTTACTGTTGTATATGAGGACAAAACACAAAAGGAATTTGAAATTACTACTGATGCTGAAAATTTAGGCGATGCCCTCTATGAGCAAAAGTTAGTAACCGAAGAAGAACACAAAACCGGTTTTTATAATACAATCGATGGTGTTCGTGCCGATTATACGCTCGATAAAGCATGGTGGTGTTTTACAAAGGGCGGAGAGATGACAACTGTCGGCGCTAACGATTTGGCTATAGCGGATGGTGAAGTTTTTGAAATCACACACACGCCGGCATAAGCTTTACGAAGTAATAGTCTTAACGCTTTGGGGCGTTTTGATGTATGTTTCGCAGGTTATAATGGCAAGCTTGCCAAATATTGAATTAGTGTCGTTTTTAATAATTATCGTCTCCCGTAAATTCGGTTTTAAATCGTTATTTTCGGTTTACATCTTCGTTTTCCTTGAAATTTTTACCTACGGTCTTGCCGAATGGGTTATCTGTTACCTTTATGTCTGGGCAATTTTTGCGGTAATTATTTGTCTTTTCAGGAAAATTGATAATTTGATATTTTACACCCTTGTTTGTTCGGCATTTGGTTTTTTATTTGGCATACTGTGTTCGCCTGTGAGTTTTATTATTGGTGGTTTCGGATACGGTATCAGCTGGATAATAAGCGGACTTAGGTTTGATTTTTTGCATGGTTGCGGCAATTTTTTGCTGACCTTTTTGCTTTACAAACCAATTTCAAAGGCTATGGAAAAGGTGTTATAACGCGAAATTCTATTGGCAGTAGAGTTGTTTTATCAACTCTACTGCCTTTTATTTTACGGTAGAAAAAAGAAAAAGCCGTTTAGATTGAAAGTTTTGTGTCAATTTTGTATAATAGGGGTAGTAATTTTGAAAGGTGATATAAATGGCTTATAAAATCATAACCGACTCTTGTGCTAATTTGACCGACAGCCAAATTGCAGAATATGGGGTAGAAATACTTTCTTTAAAATATTATATCGGCGACACAGGGTTCGACAGTTATATTAAAGGTAAAAAGATTGACTATAGCAACGCTTACCGTATTTTGAGAGAAAAGGGCAAAATTACAACCTCACTTGCAAACCGTGATGACTGTGATAAAACAATTCTTCCCGTTTTAGAGGATGGATATGATGTTTTGGTTCTTGCATTCTCGTCAGGACTTTCGGGAACATATCAAAATATCGTAAATTCGGCGGAAGATTACAAGGAAATGTTCCCCGACCGTAAGATTATTGTGGTAGATACTCTTTGTGCTTCAATGGGTGAAGGACTTCTTGTTCACTATGCATTTCAAATGAAAAAAGAAGGCAAATCAATGGAAGAGGTTGCTGAGTGGGTAGAGGCAAACAAATTAAATATTTGCCATACATTCACCCTTGACGACTTATTCTTCTTAAAGCGTGGCGGTCGTCTTTCGGGAACTAGTGCTATTGTGGGTTCGCTTATGGGTATTAAACCTTTAATGCACGTTGCTAATGACGGCAAACTTTATGTAACAGGTAAAGCCCGTGGCAGAAAGGCTGCGATTAACCATCTTATCGAGTCTGTCGGCGAAAGGGGAATTGACGTTAAAAATCAGGATATCTTTATTGTTCACGGCGACTGCGAAGATGAAGCAAAGATAATAGGCGAAGAGGTTAAGAAACGCTACGGTGTTGAGAATATAGTTTATAACTGTCTTGACCCCGTAATTGTTTCTCATTCGGGCCCTGGCACCCTTGCAATATTCTTTATTGGTAATGAAAGATAAATGGATAAATTTAAACTCCGTCAAGCCTTGTGCTTTGGCGGAGTTTATGTTATAATTTAGTGTAAGTTTCCAAGGAGGATAGAAAATGAAAGAATATAAAGCTGGTTGGAGATATTATTTTTTTCTCACATTGTTTATAGGTGTGGTTTTATTAGGAATGAGAGTTATTTTCATGTTGCTTGCTGGAAAAGTTTCCGATGAAAATGGGCAGCTAACTAAAACGATATCTTATGGACTTGCGATAATGATCGGGATAGTTTTAAGTACACATATTTTAACTGTTTTTAATCTTCTAAAGCAAATTATTTTGTATAAAGGTTCAGTAGTCACTTTAAGTGATTATGGAATCGAAAATACAGTTGTTTTTATAAATCTATTTGCATTTATGATAGTTGTTCCTGTTAAAATTATACCATGGGAAGCTGTAACATACTATGATGAGGATTACAACCCATATATAAGAGTTGATGTGACGGAAGTTGAATGTGGTGGCGTTGCTAAACTGTTGTTAAAAGTTTTGGGATACCATTTTTGTTTATCTTTTGTTAAGCCAGAGGTCACAAGTGTGGATTTGTTAATGTATAAAGCGAGATTCAATTTAAAGGATTAAAGAAAAGAGGAACATTATGAAATTAGTATTACTCACCGCATTAGGTGTTGGCGGAGCTACGGTTATAGGTTCACTTATAGGCTTTGCTTTCAAAAAGATATCACATAAATTTTCCGATATTATTTTGTCTTTTGCGGCGGGTGTTATGCTTGCAGCAGCGGTATTAGGGCTTATTTTACCATCTGTTGAATACGGCGGTAAATATGGAATAATAATTACTGTTTTAGGTATTTTCACAGGTGCTTTTTGCCTTAATCTTATTGATAAATTAGTTCCCCATTTGCACAAAATGATGGGGGTTGATAATGAAGAGCACAATAACAACAATCTTTCAAAGGTTTTACTTTTTGTTTTGGCTATTGCTATTCACAATTTACCCGAAGGCATAGCAGCGGGTGTTGGATTTGGCTCGGGTGATACGAGCGGCGCGCTTATGATAGCGGGGGGTATTGCATTGCAAAACATCCCTGAAGGAATGGTAATTATTACACCAATGCTTGCGGCAGGCGTAAGCCCGAAAAAGACTTTGTTTTGCGCAATGATAACAGGACTGGTTGAAGTGCTCGGAACTTTGCTTGGTTTCTTTGCGGTAAGTATCGCTTCGGTGATTTTACCCTTTGCTCTTGCTTTCGCAGGCGGTACAATGCTTTATGTTATAAGCGATGAAATGATACTTGAAACACACGCTCACGGAAGTGAGAGAGCGGCGACCTACTCGCTTTTAATCGGCTTTTGTGTAATGCTTGTTACCGATGTGTTGTTGGGATAAAATCGATTTGCATTAAAAAACTCCGCTAAGGCGGAGTTTTTTTGCTATTCTATATTCACTTTTTCTGTGAAATAGTATGGGTCTTCTTTGATTTTTGCTACGCCTATTTCCCACAAGGGTTTTGCATTAAAGAGATAGCAATCAGCGCTTAAAACCTTTCCGAAGGTATAATCCTTATCCTTTTGCAACAAATCAATAATTCGTGCGTATTCTTGTGTGTAGCGGTAAGTGCCGCGATTGAAATAATGGCGCAATGCGGTTTGCCTTATTTCCTTGTCACCGTCTTTAAGTAGATATTCAATTGGATTATCGTGGTTGAATATATATGGTGCGCCGCCCTTTTCTTCGATACCGTGAAGCGCGGTATTATGGTCGGGATGACTGCCTAAAATCAAAATTTTACCTTCAATTTCGGGTAATTTGGTAATAGGCGAGTTAGCACCTACGGGGGTTAAATCTTTTTCATGGTCTTTAATAAGATAGTCGGTGTTTTTGCCATACACAGCGCAGGAATGTGTTGCGTGCAAACTGCGTTTTACACCATCAACCTTAGTTCTGAAAAATTCAGGTAAAAAACCAATGCAAGAAGGGGTTTTTTGACGGTCGAAAAGCGGATTTTCATAATTTACTGAATCATAAGAAAAAGCAGGAAGGATAAGTGTTCCGTCAGGCCCTAAAACTTCTAAAATACTTTCAAAAAAGTCTTCAGGGGAAATGGTAACACCTAAAGATTTATATGAGCAGTGTATCATTATACTGTCGCCTTTTTTTATGCCTAATTTTTTTAAATCGCTCTTAAATTGTTCTAAAATATCCATTTTTTACCTCAAAATAAGTCTTTTGTAAAATAACCGTTAGTGCAGGCTTTTGTGCCATTTTTATCGGTTACGGTTATGCGGAAAAATTTGTCAGCGGTTTCAACCGAAAAAACAGCTTCCTTTAAAGGTTCGCCCTCGCTGTAAGCGGTTTCGGTTCGTCTTACGCCGTAGTTGCAAATAATACTGTCAGCCTCACTGCATTTAATATGGATTTTGCCATCCTCGAAGTAAAGTTCCTCAATAAGGGGTCCGCAACTCGCATAGAAGTTGCCTTCTTCCAAAGCCTTTGTAATGGCACGGTATTCAAGCTTTTCCGCTTTAATCATTGTGAAAGCGATACCTGAGTCATATTTTCTGGAATCGGGCGCAAAAATGTTGTGGTTATCGTCCGCGCCGATGCAGTAAAGCGGTCTGTTTGAACGCAAGAAATCATCGTATGCTTTAATGTCGTTATCGCCATATCCGCCTACAATACAACCACCATTGAAAATTTCTACAGCGTGCATACCGTGAAATCCCATATATTCGTCATAACTTTGCCCATTCCAAGTCGGGTGATTATAGGTCACAAAAAAGCCTTTTTCACGGGCAGTTGTCATAATATCGGTTATGCTTTCAGGGGTGACATCGCGAATATAATCGGGCAAACTGTCGTCAAATTTAATTTTATCGCGGTGCTTTAAAGCGTCGCCGTAAACATATTTTTCTCTATTATAGCAAGGCTGAATAAGATTATCAGGCTCAAGCGCTATAAATCCGATATGACAGCTTTTTATAAAACGGAAGGGTAAATTTTCGGGATTGTCTTTTTGGGATACATCCATTTCGAATCCGTGAAGACATAAAAAATCCTTGTCGTTGAGTTCGTCGTGGGGGAAGAGTATTTCGTGGTCGGTTATAGCCAAAACCGAGTATCCCATATTTTTGTAAATCTCTTTTACCTCTTGCGGTGTCTTTGCCGCATCCGAAAAGGTTGTGTGAGAGTGAAGGTTTGCTTTATAAAAATCGCCTTTTTGTGGTAATAGATATGTTTTCATATAGTTACCTTATTTTGCAGTCATTATTTTTGTAGATATCGCAAATTATTTTTTGAATTTTAAGTGCTTCTTTACCTGAAATCTCAAGCTCTTCAAGACCTAAAAGTGAGCGGTAGAACTGGTCAATTTGGATATTGTGCTTAAAGCCCCAATAATCTTTACCGCCCGAATAATTAGCGCAATCATCAGTATTATTATAAACTGTCTCGCTTGTGCCGTCAACATACTCTATAACAGCCTTATCATAAGAGAAAATAGCATTTCCGTTTTCGCAAAGAAGTCGAATCTCTATTGGCTCATCAACAAAGTAGTTGTTCATTGCAAAAAATGAAAGTAAAGCGCCGTTTTCATATTTAATAAGGCCTTCTGCAGAGTCTTCAACCACCATACATTCATGATTGCGGTTATGAAGTGAGGACTGAATTTCTACGGGAGTAGAGTCAATCATCCAGTTCGCAAGGTCGATAGAATGAATTGCTTGGTCGATAATAACTCCGCCGCCCTCTTTATCCCAAGTTCCTTTCCAGTCCGAATCGTCATAGAAGTTATCAGGACGGTACCAAGTAAGTGTTGTGCGGCCGCACTTTACTTTACCGAGTCTTCCGTCTAAAACTCTATTCTTTACCAGCTGAGAAGGGGTGTTGTAACGGCATTGGAAAACAACACCATACTGAACACCGCATTCTTGGGCAATTCTTACTGCTTCTTCGGCATCTTCATATTTTATGCTCATTGGCTTTTCGGAAAGTACATTTACGCCCTTCTTGAAAGCGTCAATGGCAACTGATGTATGAATATAGTGGGGAAGACAAAGGTGAACGGCATCAAGCTTCACACATTCTAACATTTCGTTATAATCTGTGTAGTAAGGAACGCTGTATTTTTCTGAAGCAATTTTCGCCAAATTTTCTTTTATATCGCAAACTGCAACTAATTCGGCATATTCACTTTGAACTATCGAATCGAGATGCATAACCGATATTCTTCCGCAACCTATTACAGCAACTTTTAATTTTTCCATAAAAACACCTGTTAATTTAAAAGACTTTTAATTTTATCCAATGCTAATTTGATATCAGCAGTGGGGTCGTCGCCGGTTTCTCTTTCAACAGTTAAATAACCATCGAAACCTACCTTGCGAAGAGCTTCAATATATTTTGGGAAATCTACATCGCCTTCGCCAAGTGGAGTTTCTAAGAAATAATCGGCAACATTAAGCGCTTCAATACCGCCGGTAGCAAAATGATCATAGATGATTTCAGGATCGGTACGCTTTAGCATAACACCGTCTTTTACATGGGTATGAACTATATATTCGCCGAGCAATTCCACAGCTTCCACAGGGTCCTGACCTGTTACCATTACAAAGTTTGCAGGGTCAAGGTTTACGCCAACACCACCGTCAGTATCCTTTAAGAACTGTAAAAGGGTGGGAGCGGTTTCGGGACCTGTTTCAATAGCAAGGGTTATGCCCTTTTCCTTAGCGTATCTACCGCATTCGGTCAAAGCATCAACCATTACCTTGTAACGAGGATTTGCTTTGTCATCAGGGATTACGCCAATGTGGGTTGTAACGACATTGGTGCCGAATTCTTCGGCCAAATCAACAATCCTTTTGGTCTTTTCAATTCTTTCAGGATTATCTTCAACAATCTGAAAGCCATGGCCACCCATATCGCCACACAAAGCACTTATTTCAAGCCCTGCCGATTTTAATTCTTCCTTAAATTTCAACTTTTGTTCTGCTGTAAGGGTTTCAGGGCTGAATTCGCCTGTTGTAGCATATACCTGAATGCCTGAAAAACCTAACTCTTTAGCGAGAGTGATACTTTCGCTTAACGGAATTTTAAAACAGTCGGTAATTACACCAATTTTCATAAAATTACACCTCTAACCATTCGCCATCTTGTTCTGCTGCCTTAATAAGACCTGCGCGAAGTCGCATAACTTCGATTGTTTCTTTTGTATCAAAGGGAGTTTTTCCGTCTTCGAAGAATTTGAGCATATCCGAAATAAGATTAAGGAAGAAGCTACTTGTAACATCCTTATGTAAAAGCTCTCCTTTAGAATTTTCGGCAGTAATACTGTAACCAAGACCTTGTGAGAAAACAATGCCGATTTCATTGCCATCTTCAGTGAGGGCTCGGCAGAAATACTGTTTGCCCATCTTTTCGGTCTTAACCTTTATAATGCGCTTTTTGAGAAGAGCAACTGCCATTTCGCAGTTGTGGATGAGATATTCTTCAAAGAGTCGGCCACCACCGGTAATTAAAAGATTCTGAACATCAGAAAATTCTTTTAACTCTTCCGCATAGCGAAGCGCTGATGTGCTGAAGAAGGGGGTGTTGTATTTTTCGGCGATTTCAAAAATCTTTTGTGTGGTAGCAAGGTCGGGAGCAAAGGTTTTATCTATATATGTGCGCTTACCGTAGGAGAGAACAACCTCAGCATAGGGCAAGTGTTTTTCGGGGGTAGAGGGTGCCAACAATACGATAACATCACTCTTTTCGCAAAGCTCTTCCAATGTAGCAACCTGTTCGATGCCCATTTTTTCAGCCCATTCAGCCGAAGATACATTGTCAACGGGAGAAATGTCCTGCTCTGCCCAGAAGTAAGCAACCTCATAATCGAGACCTAAGTTTTCATTTGCTTCCTTAAACCAAGCGGGATAGTTGTTTGCATGCCATTCGCTTATATAAAAGTCTACAAAACCTATCTTTTTCATTAGAAACTTACCTCTGCTTTCTTATCTGAAGATTCATACAAAGCGTCCAAAAGTTTTGCGCTTTCGAGAATATTGTCGATATATGCGCGGTTTTTAACGCCTGTTTTAACGGACTCAACAAAAGCAACACTTTCGTTAAGATAGAATTTTTCGAGTTCATATTCAGGTTCGATAGTCTCTAAGGTTTCACCATCATAGAGAGTGAATTTTCCAAGATAGTTGAGACGAGCACCGCACTTGTCACCTAAAATATCGATAAACATTTCTTCTTTATCAATGTTTTGTGCCCAAGCGCCGTTGAAGGAGATGCTTGCCTTGTCGGTGCGAACGAAACCGCTTACAAAGTCGTCAACATCGTTGGTGCCGCTTTCACGGTTGGAGGTATCTTCAGCCCACATATATGTATATTTGTACTTCATCATATCTTTAGCCATTTCGCAGTAGGTGTTGCAAGATGCAGTTTTAATTTTTGCGCCGCCAAGGATATAGAGAATAAGGTCGAAGAAGTGGATACCCCAGTCGATAAGAACGCCGCCGCCTGAAGCGGATTTAGTGGTAAAGTCGCCGCCAAGACCTGGAATGTTGCGGAACTTACGGAAAGCACAGTAAACATGATAAATGTTACCGAACTTGCCCTCGCGGTTCATTTTTTCGAGCATTTCAACAGAAGTCTGGAAACGGTTGCAAACACCAATGTTGAGTATTTTGCCCTGCTTTTCAGCTTCGGCTGCCATTTCGCAAGAAAGCTCGTAATTTACAGTGATGGGTTTTTCGCAGAAGACATGCTTGCCTGCCTTTAAAGCATCCATTGTAATTGTGTAGTGTGCGAAGTTAGGAGTTAAAATATAAACTGCTTCTACTTCTGGGTCTGCTAAAGCAACTTTATAATCGGTAATAGCTTCGCCCACAAAATCATATTGGTTAACAAAAGCCTGTGCTTTGTCGATTAAAAGATCGCAAGCATATTTAACATATACATTGCCCATTTCTTCGAATGAGGGGAAGTGTGCGTTTTTGGCAATTCTACCACAGCCGATTACGGCAATTACTGTTTTTTCTGACATAACTTAAAACCTCTTTTCTTTTTTTGGAATTTTTTATTCCATTATTATTATATATTGTGTTATTTACTGTTACAATGTTATTATTGTATTAAAAAGATATCATTTTTTAATTTTACGGTGAAAAATCGCTTAATATTTCCGAAAATAAATGTTTTTATTGACACTTTGCTGTTTTGAATTTAAAATACTTATATGGGAGTTGGTTATATGTCAAAACCTTATAATAACTATCATTTGAATAAAAATTATTTCGATAAGCCGTTGGCTTTGGGCGAAGTGGTTTTATATCAGGCAGGCAGGCTTTATTGCGGTTCTTCTATGGTTGTTCCGCTTCATATTCACGGCGACTATTTTGAACTTACCATAGTTACTGACGGTAAGGGTGTCATCACAACAAACAGCATTCCTGTAGAGGTGCAAAAAGGGGATATATATTTATCTTTGCCTTGTGAATCTCACGAAATTGTGTCGGACAAGGACGACCCGTTAAAGTACGACTTTTTTGCCTTTTTATGTGTGCAAAAAGAAATGCTCGAAGAATTTCAAAACATAGCGGAAAATTATTACACGCCTACTAATCGGGTTTTCCATAGTGAGCGGATAAGAACTCTTGTCAGCACAGCTGTGGCGGAACTTGATGGTGACAAAAAATATTCCAAGGAATTGCTAGAGTCGGTTTTTAGAGAAATAATTATATATGTTATTCGTAGTTTTAGTAAAATTAAGCCTGAAAAACACAGTGAAAATGTCACTGCGGCAGAAGTACTTTGCTATAAGCTTATGAATTATATAGATACTCATATATATTCGCTTAAAAATCTTGTTGAATTAAGCGATTTTACCGATTACAGTTATGGTTATTTATCTTCGGTTTTTAAAAGGACAACAGGTAATAGCCTTGTGGTGTATTACAGGGAACGGCGGTTAGAGGCGGCTAGAATACTTATAACCGAAAACCGTTTAAAGATAACCGAGATTTCGGAAATGCTGGGATACTCGAGTGTTTATTCGTTCAGTAAGGCTTTTAGTAAGCGTTATGGGGTTTCTCCTCGAGAATATCGTCAAAAATTCAACTCTTAAAATATGAAGGAGATAAAATGAGAGAAATAAATGTCGAAAAAATTACAGATGCAATAGAAAATATGTGTATAGAAGCGAATCTTTATTTACCAAAGGATATAAAATGTGCTTTGATTACAAGTCAAAAAAAAGAAACAGGGCAAATCGGCAAGGAAATACTTGGAGATATTATAGAAAATTTTAAAATTGCAGAAAAATCTCAAATCCCCATTTGTCAGGATACGGGAATGACTTGTGTTTTTTTTGAAATAGGTCAGGATGTGCATTTTGTGGGTGGAGATTTGTATCAAGCGGTGAACGAAGGCGTCCGCCGAGGATATGAAAAGGGATATTTGCGAAAATCGGTGGTAGGCGACCCTGTGCTTCGCGGAAATACGGGTGATAATACCCCTGCTGTAATTTACACAGATATAGTAAAGGGTGATAAGGTGAAAATTACTGTTGCGCCCAAGGGCTTCGGCAGTGAAAATATGAGCCAGATTAAAATGCTCAAACCGTCTGACGGTGTAAAAGGTATAAAAGATTTTGTGTTAAAGGTTGTAGAAGAAGCAGGGCCTAACCCTTGTCCGCCAATGGTGGTGGGAGTGGGAATAGGTGGTACATTTGATAAGTGCGCCTTACTCGCTAAAAAAGCGCTTTTAAGACCGATAGATACTGAAAATCCACAAAAGTATTATGCCGATTTGGAAAATGAATTGTTAGAAGTAATAAACAAATCGGGTATCGGGCCCCAGGGCTTTGGCGGAAAAACAACCGCACTTGGCGTTAACATAGAAACCATGCCCACACATATTGCAGGAATGCCTTGCGCGGTTAATATAAGTTGCCATGTAACAAGGCATAAAACACAGGTGATTTAGTATGAAAAAAATAATGTTACCGTTAACCGACGAAACCGTCTGTTCTCTTAAAACTGGGGATAGAGTTTTGCTTTCGGGATATATCTACACATCACGCGATGCGGGGCACAAGAGAATGTGCGAAGCGCTCGAAAAGGGCGAAAAATTGCCCTTTGAAATTGAAAACAGTGTGATATATTATGTAGGTCCAACCCCTGCAAAAGATGGGCAGATTATAGGCTCGGCAGGGCCTACAACTTCGGGCAGAATGGATAAATATGCCCCTGTTTTAATGCAAAAGGGACTTCGCGGAATGATTGGCAAAGGCGAGAGAAGCGACCAAGTTGTTAAAGCAATCAAAGAATATAAGTGTGTATATTTCGGCGCAATCGGTGGTGCGGGAGCACTTTTGTCGCAGTGTGTGAAATCCAATGAGTCAGTAGCTTATGAGGATTTGGGAGCGGAAGCGCTGAGAAAGCTTTATGTCGAAGATATGCCCCTCACGGTTATAATAGATAGTTTCGGTAATAATATTTACGAAATCGGAAGAGAAAATTATTTAAAATCCAAGACATAAAACGTGCTTGTCTTACATATTAAAATATGGTAAAATATACTTGGCGAACAGTTTTTTAGAGGTGGTATAGTGGTATTTGAAACATATAAAATTTGGAAAGAAAAGGCAATAGAGGATAACGATTTGTTTTCGGAGCTTTCTTCTATGACCGAAGAACAGATTTCAGATGCTTTTTATAAGGATTTGGAATTTGGCACAGCAGGACTTCGCGGTGTGATAGGTGCGGGTACTAACCGAATGAATATTTACACTGTCGGCAAAGCAACACAAGGTCTTGCGGCTTATGTTAATTCTATTACAGATAACGGCAAGGTGGCTATTGCTTATGACAGCCGTATTAAGTCGGATGTTTTTGCAAAGCGTACCGCTGAAATTTTAGCCGCTAACGGTGTTAAGGTTTATATTTACCGCGAATTAGCCCCCGTTCCGATGCTTTCGTTTGCTGTTAGATACTTAAAGTGCGATGCGGGTGTAGTAATTACTGCAAGTCACAACCCGGCAAAATATAACGGCTATAAGGCTTATGGACCTGACGGCAGTCAGTTAAGCCCCGAAGCGTCTGATTATGTGCTTGATATTATGAATAAGGTTGATATTTTTGACGGTGTAAAGAGCATGGATTTTGATACTGCCTTATCACAAGGCAAAATCGAATACATCGGCGAAGATGTAATCGAAAGCTACTTAAAAGAAGTTAAAAAATGCCGTATAAATCCCGACCTTGATTTAAGCAATCTTAATGTAATATATTCTCCCCTTCACGGAAGCGGTAATAAACCTGTCCGCGAAATTTTAAAGCGTATCGGCGTTACAAATGTTACGGTTGTAAAGGAACAGGAAGTGCCCGACGGCAACTTCCCCACAGCGCCTTATCCCAACCCTGAAATTAAAGAGGCATTTAACTGTGCCTTGGAATTAGCAAAAACTGTAAAACCCGATTTACTGTTTGCTACCGACCCTGACTGTGACCGTGTTGGTATTGCGGTGCCTTGCGGTAATGATTACAGACTTTTCACAGGTAATGAAGTGGGCGTAATGCTTTTGGAATATATTCTCAAGTGTAAAAAGGCTAATGGAACACTTCCTAAAAACTCTGTTGCCGTTAAGACTATCGTGACAACCGAAATATGCAAAAAAATTGCTGCTGATTACGGCTGTGAAATGCGAGATGTACTTACAGGCTTTAAGTTTATTGGCGAACAAATCGCACTTCTTGAAAAGGGCAATGAGGCTGACCGATATATTTTAGGCTTCGAAGAAAGCTATGGCTATTTGTCCCGCGGTTATGTTCGCGATAAGGACGGCGTAAATGCTTCAATGCTTATTTGCGAAATGACAGCTTATTATAAATCGCAGGGCAAGGATTTAATAGCCGTTCTTGATGATATTTATAAGAAATACGGTTATTGCCTTTGTGTTCAAAAGAGCTTTGCTTGTGAAGGACAAAGCGGTATGGCGAAAATTGCGGGTATTATGCAGTCACTTCGTGACAACACACCCAAAGAAATTTGCGGTATAGATGTTTTGGAATTTAAGGACTATAAGGCTTCCGTAGGTGTTGATTTTGAAACAAAGGAAGAAACTGTCATAAATCTTCCCAAAGCGGATGTGTTGTCCTTTGGTCTCAAAGACGGCAGTACAATTATTGTTCGCCCATCGGGTACAGAGCCAAAGATTAAAATTTATGTAAATGCAGTCGGCGGGACAGAGTGTGAAGCCGATAAAAAACGCTCCGATTTACTCCAAAGCGGAAGCAAACTTTTAGGATTTTAAAATTAAAGACGGTAAACACAAATGTGTTTACCGTCTTTTGTTATATGGTGAATTATACTATCAAGTGCAACACTTTAGCAAAATAAAATAGAAGTTCATATGGATCTCTGGTAGAATAAAGTTACCACACAATAAACCACAAGGAGAGAACCATATGAACTACACCCATCTTACCATAGAAGAACGCTGTTGTCTACGGGAATATTATCTAAAAGGATATAGTTACCGAAAAATTGCCGAGCTAATAGGCAGAAATGTTAGTACAGTATCACGCGAACTAAAACGAAATCGCACCCATATGTACGACATACCAACCTATTATCCATATACTGCCCAAAAGAAATATTTGTTAAGACGGTCATATTGTCATAGAGGTATGTTTCAAGACCCTGCAAAATTGGAATATATTAAAGAAAAGTTACTACTCACTTGGTCACCTGAACAAATAGCAAATACACCATGCGAGTTAGATATGCCATCAGTCAGAACAATATATCGTTGGATATACGAAAAATATATAGACGTTAACTTAAAAGTATTGCGAAGAAAAGGTAAAAGCCGAGGCAAGAAAGAAACAAGAGGCAAATTCAACCTAGGCAAAACAATTCGAAAAAGGGATAAAAGTGTATACAGGCGATTAGAGTTTGGACATTGGGAAGCAGATACGGTTGTTTCCGGAAGGGGTAAATCTAAAGTTTGTTTTGCAACATTAGCAGAAAGAAAAACAAGATATTACATAGCAATTAAAATGCCTAACAGGAATGCAGATACAATGGCAAAAGCTATAATATCTACTTTATCCAAACTTCCCGACGGAGCAGTTAAAACAATAACTTGTGATCGTGGAACCGAGTTTGCCAATTGGCAAACTATTGAGGAGCAGTTGAATTGCAGTGTGTATTTTGCAGACCCATATTGTGCTTGGCAAAAAGGAACTAACGAAAATCTTAACGGTTTACTTCGCGAATTCTACCCTAAGGGTAGAAACTTGTCTCGTGTTAGTTCTACCACTCTAAAAAAGAACCTAGCGTTAATTAACGCTAGGCCCAAAAAAGTTTTAGGTTTCAAAAAACCAGTTGATTTATTTGAATTTTCGTTGTCTAAGTGTTGCACTTAGTTTGACATTTCATCTATATATTGTGGATTACAGTGTCATTTAGCACAGCTTTTACAAGGTTTTCGCCCTTGTATTCAAGTTTCAAAGAGAAGAAAGGCTCGTCTTTTTCTAACAATTCTAAAAATATTTTGTCGCCTTGCCAGATAGGTAAAGAATATATTTCTTTTTTATCCACCCAACAAAGTTCACCTTCGTCGCAAGTTTTTACTTTTCCGCTGAAATCTGCCGAATGGAAAATGTGCATATATTCAGTTTTCCATTTATCTGATACAAAGGTGACAATTCCGCAATAACGGGCACTATTAAGCGTTAATCCCGTTTCTTCAAAAACTTCCCGTCGGTTGCATTCTTCAGGACTTTCGGTATCTTCAAACTTTCCGCCGATAGCCACCCATTTGTCTTTATTTTGGTCGTTTTCCTTTTTTACACGGTGAAGCATAAGGTACTTCCCGTCTTTTTCGATATGGCAAAGGGTTGTGTTAATCATTTTCTTGAGTTTCTTCACTTTCTGTTAAAATAGAAGCCTCGTGAACATAATCTTTTAAGAAGAAGGTGTCTTTCTTGAAGTTCTTGGTATCGAAAATAGCGTTGTATTGCAAATTTTCATATTCGCTCAAAAGTGAAGTGTAAGGCGAAACATCGCTCCATTTATAGTAATTGTTATCCTTATCAATGTAACCCACAGTGTTGATAACGGGCAGAGTTTTTGAAAGTTCTAAAAGATAGTTATCATATTTAGTGAGTTTTACTCCGGCGGTCTTTAGAACTAAAGACGAAAGGTAGTTGGCGCTTAATTTTTCGATTTCCTGTTCTTCAATATCATAGTTTGCCCAAATGTAGAACGGGGTGATATGGCGCTTTTGTTCTTGTTCAATGGTAAGGTTTGAAAGATTGTCAACACCCAAAACTTCAGAAATAAAGGCGGGTTCAATGTTGGGCTGATGGTCACCGAACATACATATAATAGTTCGTTCCTTAACTTTGGAGAAATATTCAATAAGTTCCTTAAAAGCGTCGTCACTTTGCTTTACAAGGGAAAGATATTTATTTGCTTTTATATAATCTTTTTGTGAAGAAGTCATTTTAATATTTTCGGGGAAGTTAACGGAACTGTTTGTATATCCGCCGTGGTTTTGCATTGTAACATTGAATGCAAAGTAGGGCTTGTGCTTATCACGGCTCTTATAATCTTTTATAAGAAGGTCGTAATTATAAGAATCGCTTATATACTGTCGCACAAGCATATTGTCTATATCGGGGTACATTTGTTCAACAAGGCTCTGCAAATAGTCGGCGTCGTTACCGTTTTGTTGGTATTCTTCCATAAGAGAAATATCCATAATATTTTCGAGAGCGGTGAACTTGTTGAAGCCGAAATTTGAATAAACTTCGGTTCTGCGCCAACCTGAAGCATAATACGGATGGAGCGCGAAGGACGAGAATTTTTGCGCTTCCAATGTTGATGCCAAGGAAGCCATAGGTTGTTTTACATAAAGCATATAAGCATTACTGCCCGACGGCAAAAATGCAGTTGTGTGACCTGTTAAAAATTCGAATTCAGTATTAGAAGTGCCCGCACCGATAACCGGAACATACAGATTTCCCTTTATTGTGTTTTTTGTGAGAGAGCGCATAAAGGGCATATAGTCCTCGTTAGTTTCAAATTCGCCTAAAACCTTCAAATCGGAAAGTGATTCGTTCATTATACAAATGATATTTGGGATATTTTTAGTTGAAATATCATCTTCTTCCTCTTTTTGCGAATCAATCACTTGGTCGATTTGGTTGGGGTCATAGTCACTCGGAGCGGTTTTATATAAATATTTAGTATTCGCAACAAAGTTGAAAACAAAACCGTAGTTATGATATCCGCGCGTCTGGTTCCAGAAGTCTGGCTTTACGCCCATATTTGCAAAAATGCTTGTGGCATAAAAAAGTATAAGCAAAACCGTGGAAAAGGTTAATGTTGCGGAACGGGAAATGATTTTTGCAGGTAAAGAATATTTCGGAGTTTTCATTTTAATGGCGATAACCGTCAGCAAAATGAATAAGAATAACCCTGTTATTATTTTATAATTAGGGGTGAAATCGTATGTGTTGGCAACACCTGCAGCGGTAGTTACGCTTAAAAAATCCATCGGCTGAAAGGGCGTGCCACGAAAATCCATAACATAACTGTGGCCGACTGCCAAGCCGAAAAAAACGGTGTTCACTGTCAGATATGCCACCTTAAAACTGCCTGTCAGCGCAAAGAAAATAAAGTATGCGATTAT
>JAFYLF010000005.1 GCA_017537195.1 Clostridia bacterium | reverse complement strand
GGTATCGTAGCATCCCGTGTTTGTGAGCGATACGGTACACCCTGTATTGTTTTATCGTCTGACGGTGAAATCGCTCACGGTTCTGGTAGAAGTTACGATGGCTTTTCGCTCTTTGACGCTGTTAATTCTTGTAAAGATATGCTTTTAAAATTCGGCGGTCACTCATTAGCGTGCGGCGTAACTCTTTTAAGTGAAAATATTGATTTATTCAGCGAAAAAATAAACGAATATGCTTTCAGCCAAGAATACATACCGCCGGTATTAAAAATTGACTGCAAACTTAATCCCGCAGTTTTAAATGTTGATTTAACTGAATCGTTAAAAGCCTTAGAACCCTTTGGGTTTCAAAATCCGTTACCTGTTTTTGCAATTTGCGGTGTTAGACTCGATAGAATCACTCCGCTTTCAAATAATAAGCATTTAAAACTTTTATTTTCTAAAGATAAAAACAGTTTTCAAGCATTGCTTTTTGGTGTTAGTCCCGAAAACTTTTGTTTTAATGTCGGTGATGTTTTAGATTTGGCAGTAACTGCACAAACTAATAATTACAACGGTAATTTAAGCGTTAGTGTGCAAATAAAAAGTATTCGCCGTGCTAAAACTGATGACCAAAAACTTTTTAGTGATATAGAAAACTATAATCTTTATAAAAACAATAAAGAGTTCAATGCAAATTCCATAACGCCGAATAGAATAGAAGTGGGCGAGGTTTATAGATATATCTCACAAAACGGTATTTTGGCTGAAAAGGTTAATTATCATTTTATAAATACTTTAGGCTTTGGAAAAACTTCCGTAAGCCTTGAGGTTTTGGAAGATTTAGGATTGATTTATTTAAAGGGCGGTTTATATTATAAAAATCAAACCAGTGAAAAAACCAATCTGCAAAATTCCAATATTTACAACAAACTTTTAAAGGAGTGTGAACACAGTTGACTGAAATCGAACGCAAAAATTTTGAAGATTTAAAACTTTCGATGGAAAATTTCGGTGGCGAATATAACTTTGATTTAGTTAAAAAAGCATTCGAACTTTGTGTTCATGCTCATAACGGTCAAAAACGTATTTCGGGTGAGGATTATTATTACCACCCTTATAATGTTGCAAAGCTTGTTATCTCGCTCGGAATGGACAGCGAGTCTATTGCCGCATCTCTTTTACATGATGTTGTTGAAGATACAGGTATTTCAATAGAAGAAATTGCACAGCAGTTTGGCAATGAGGTTGCTTTGTTAGTTGACGGCGTTACCAAAATTGGGCGTCTTAATTTTTCAACTAAAGAACAGCAACAAGCTGAAAGCCTTCGTAAAATGCTGATAGCAATGGGTAAGGATATTCGTGTTATTATCATAAAACTTGCTGACAGGCTTCATAATATGCGCACTATTGATGCCATGCGCCCTCAAAAACAACGTGATATTTCAGTGGAAACGCTTGAAATTTACGCTCCAATTGCCCATAGACTCGGTATCAGACCTGTAAAAGAAGAACTCGAAGACCTTGCAATTAAGCATCTTGACCCTATTGCATATAAAGAAATAGAGGAATTACTTACTCATCGCAAAAATCACCGTGAACAAATCTTAAATGAAATCAAAAAACGCATTGAAGAACGTCTTCGTGAGATTATGCCAAATGCAACCCTTTCTTTTCAGGGAAGAGTTAAATCAATTCACGGCATATACCGTAAAATGTATGCGCAGGGCAGGACTTTTGATGAAATTTATGATATCTACGCTATCAGAATCATTACCGACACAGTTGCCGATTGCTACAATATTTTAGGCATTATGCACGATATGTTCCGTCCTATTCCTAACAGGTTTAAGGACTATATCTCTACGCCTAAACCTAATATGTATCAGTCATTACACACAACAGTTATAAGCCGTGCCGGTATTCCTTTTGAAATTCAAATCCGCACTTTTGATATGCACCATACCGCAGAATTTGGTATTGCGGCACACTGGAAATATAAAGAGGGTATTACTGCTAACGACAAGGGCCTTGAAAACCGCCTTGCATGGATAAGACAAATTATTGATACACAAGACACAACAAACGATGCTTCGGATATTATACGCACCATTAAGGTTGACCTTTCCGAAGAAGATGTTTTTGCAGTAACACCAAAGGGTGATGTTATAAATCTACCGCTTGGGGCTACTGTTGTCGACTTTGCTTTTGCAATCCACTCCGCTGTAGGTACAAGAATGGTTGGCGCTAAGGTTGACGGTAAAATTGTACCCATTAACCACGAAGTAAAAACTGGCGAAGTAATTGAAATTTTAACCACCAATCAAACGGGGCATGGTCCAAGCCGAGATTGGCTTAATATTGCCGTTACTTCTTCGGCAAAAGCAAAAATTCGTTCTTGGTTTAAGAAAGAAAGACGGAGCGAAAATATTCTCACTGGACAAAGCGAATATGAAAAAGAGCTTCGCCGTAACAATATAAACTTTACTGAAGAGGAACTGCAAAATTATACCGAAGACCTTGCTAAAAAGTACCGTTTTGAAAATGCGGAAGATTTTTATGCCGCTATCGGTTACGGCGGAATTTTGCTTTCAAAAATACTACCTCGTGTTAAAGATGATTATAATAAAAAGATTTCAAATTCCAAACCCGCAGCAGTACCGCAAACTGTCGGTTACAATCATTCAAAATCTTCCGAGGGCGTTATTGTTGAGGGTATTGATAATTGCCTTATTAAACTCTCTAAATGCTGTAATCCGCTGCCTGGGGATGAAATTATTGGCTTTATCACACGTGGTCATGGTGTTTCAATCCACAAGCGTGATTGTAATAATGTTCCCGTTAA
Organism: Clostridia bacterium; assembly: GCA_017537195.1. Classification (GTDB taxonomy): domain Bacteria; phylum Bacillota; class Clostridia; order Oscillospirales; family Acutalibacteraceae; genus UBA737. Next base: position 4,171 of record JAFYLF010000005.1, on the reverse strand, counting down.
TATTCAGGATGCAGATGAACCTGCCCGTTGGATAAATGCCCATTGGAATAGCAATAAGACTGAAATTTTTACTTCTACTTTGAAAGCGGTTGCTATTGACCGAGACGGTATTTTGATTGAGGTTATGAATGCACTTAATAATATGCGTGTGCCGATTCACAGCATCAGCGCCCGTCAAACAAAAGACGGAAACTGTGTTATTATTATGACTATCAGCGCCGAAAGTGTTGAGCATTTGCGCAGTATTATTGCAAGAATTGAAAAAGTACCGAAAATCTTTAATGTTGAAAGGATAAATCAGTAATGAAAGCGGTAATTCAAAGAGTGACTTGCGCTTCTGTTACTGTTGACGGAGAATTAGTCGGCAGTTGTAAAGCGGGTTATATGATTCTTTTTGGCGCGATAGAGGGCGACACCATTGATGATGTTGAAATTTTAGCGCAAAAAACAGTTAATTTACGTGTTTTTTGTGACGAAAGCGATAAAATGAATAGGTCAATTCTCGATATTGACGGTGAGATTTTAGCAATTTCGCAGTTCACACTTGCCGCTGATGTTAAAAAAGGAAACCGCCCTTCGTTCATTAAAGCGATGGAACCCACAAAAGCCGAAGAATTTTACAATATTTTTTGCGAAAAACTTAAGGAATTAGGTGTTAAAAGGGTAGAAAAGGGTGCTTTTGGCGGTGATATGAAGGTGTCCCTTACAAACGACGGACCTGTAACTATTCTTTACGATACAGAAATTTGGAGAAAAAATGGAAATTAAGGTTTTACCGCTTGGAGAAATTGGGGCAAATTGTTATATGTTATCAACCGAAAAAGCGGCTGTTGTCATTGATCCAGGCTTTTATTCGGAAACGGTCAGTAGGTTTTTAATTGATAACGCAAATAAAGAACGTTTAATTTTATTAACCCACGCTCATTTTGACCATATCGGCGGTGCCGATAGTTTGCGAAAAAATACCGACACAAAAATCGGTATCGGTGAATTTGATAATGATACTCTTGCGGATACAAAGCGTAATCTATCTGACCTTTTTCACGCAAAACTATTGCCGTTTTCTGCTGATTTAACATTTTCAGATAATCAAACCTTTAGTGTCGGCAATATTAATTTTAAAGTATTACACACCCCAGGGCATACACCTGGCGGAGTTTGTTATCTAACTGGTGATATTTTATTTTCGGGCGATACTTTATTTAAAGGCAGTATTGGCAGAACGGATTTTTACGGCGGGGATTTTAAAACTCTCGAAAAATCGATAAAACGCCTTTATACACTTGACAGTAAAACTACTGTTTTTTCAGGTCATGGCGATGCTACAACTATCGAAGAAGAAAAGAATTTTAATCCATTTATAAGAGGTTAATAATGCAATTTTGCTTAATTGGACATAACTTCAGATACGAAATAGAAAAGCTAATTCGTATATTCTTACCATTTGAAAAAATAGAATATTTTGACAATTTACAAAACGGTGAATTTTGCCTTGTCAGTGAATTTTTGGGTGATACTGCAAAAGCAACCCTTAATTTTGGCGGAAAAGTGTTTGAGAGTCTTAAAAATATTGAAAATAAAAACGATAATAACGAAAAAGACCGAGAACTCTTTTTAGCGCTTGCTGTATATGACTGTTTTACTGCCGCTACGGGCTATTTTCCCGATTGGGGAATATTAACGGGTATTCGTCCCGCAAAACTCTTCTCGCGCCTTAAAAAAGAACGAGGCGAAACCGAAACGCAAAATTATTTTGCTAATTATTTAAAGGTTAACCCTAAAAAGTTGTCACTTTGCAAAGAAACTTTAAGGGGGGAAGGGGAAATTACCGCTTTATCAAGCGCACAGTCTTTTAGTCTTTACATATCAATTCCGTTTTGCCCGACAAGATGCTCTTACTGTTCTTTTGTTTCTCATTCGGTTGAAAGCGCCAAGAAACTGATGCCCGAATATGTAAAACTTCTTTGCGACGAATTGATTGTCACATCAAAAATAGCAAAAGAACACAATTTAAAACTTGAAACTATTTATATTGGCGGCGGCACCCCCACAACTCTTTCGTCAAGTGATTTAACAGTTATAATGAAGACTGTAAACGATAATTTTGATTTACGAAATTTACGTGAATACACAGTCGAGGCAGGCAGACCCGACACTATAACCCGTGAAAAACTTTTGGCAATCAAATCAGGCGGTGCTACAAGAATCAGCATCAATCCGCAAACAATGAACGATGATGTATTAAGGGTTATTGGTAGAAATCATACTTCAAAACAAACAATAGATGCTTTTAATTTAGCACGTGAATGTGGTTTTAATAATATAAATACCGATTTAATAGCAGGTCTTCCGACCGATACATTTGAAAGTTTTAAAGACACATTAAACGCTGTTTTGGAATTACACCCTGAAAGTGTAACTGTCCACTCACTTTCAATGAAGCGCTCTTCTAAAATGACAAGGTTGGGCGAAATTCCTGAAATCGAAGTAGGGAAAACTGCCTCACGAATGGTTGATTTTGCGCTTGAGAAATTGCGGGAAAATGAAATTTTCCCATATTATATGTACCGCCAGAGTAAGACGGTTGGTAATCTTGAAAATGTAGGTTATTCTAAACGTGGATTTGAGTGTCTATATAATGTTTTTATTATGGACGAGACACACACAATACTTTCTTGCGGAGCTTCTGCGGTCACTAAATTACGCCAACCGAATGGTGACTATATTGAAAGGATTTTCAACTTCAAATATCCGTTTGAATACATAAATAATTTCGAAGAAATTATAAACCGTAAAAAGCGTATCGGCGAATTTTACAATACATATAAAACTTGATTTATTTGCAGTTTTATGTTAATATAAGAAAAAACGGAGGTTTTCTTTATGGATTTTTTTGATAATGCACTTGATAAGGCAAAAGAAGCGATTGATATTGTTTCTAAAAAAACCAGTGAAGTTGTGACTGCCCAAAAGCAGAAGTTTGATATTGCTTCGCTTGAAAGTAAGCGTTCAAAAGACTTTGAAAAATTAGGTGAAATTTATTTTTCACTTATTAAAAACGAAGAAATTGAAGATGCCCAGACTAAAGCTTTAGTTGAAGCAATTATACAAAAAGAAAACGAAATTTTCCAATTAAAAGACGAACTTAATGCCGCTAAATATCAAAGAATTTGCCCTAATTGTCAGGCAAATATCAGCAAAACCGCAGTTTACTGTTCTGTTTGCGGTGCAAAATTAGAAATCGAAGAATAAATGGCTGTTCTCAGCCATTTTTTCATTGGAGGAAAAATGAAAGATTTAAAAATTGGTATTATCGCTGCCGATATAGACGAATATAAACCTTTTGAAGCTCAAATTGAAAAAGGTGATTTTGAAAATTATTCTTTTTTGAAGAGAAAAGGTCATAAATTCATTGTTAAAAAGGGTGAAAACAGGGCAGAGGTTATCGCTATTCTTTGCGGAATAGGCAAGGTCAACGCTACCGCTGCCGCAATGCACCTTGTAGATATCGGCTGCGATATTATAATGAACTACGGTCTTTCGGGCGGAATTTCCGCTATTTCGCGTGGTGAAATAACCACACCCGATAAGTTTATTGAGCACGATTTTGATTTATCGGGCATTGGCTACGCACTTTGCGAAAAACCGCTACAGGAATATATCTACACAGCTGATAAAAATCTTTTAGAAATTGCAAAAAATGTTATTTGCCATCTAAAACTTGGCACTGCAGTTTCTGGTGACCATTTTATTTGTGATAGCGGTGTGAGAGATACACTTAAATCCAATTTTAATGCAATGTCATGCGATATGGAAACTGCCGCCATTGCTTATGTTTGCAATTTTTCCGACACGCCATTCCTTGCTATCAGAAGAATTTCCGACGATGCAGGGGAGGACGCAACGTTATCCTATCGTGAGATGAACTCACAAGATGACACCTTACTTTCCGATTATTTAATAAATATAATTAAGGAAATCTTATGAAAACTGTAAAACATACATTAACTGAAAATTCAATAGTTTTAATAATTTCAACCGCAATTGTTAAAATTATTGGCGCAGTTTTTAAAATACCGCTTGCCACCGATAGATTTTTGGGTGATATAGGCTTTGGCTATTTCTCGGTTGCTCATGATATTTATATGCCATTTTATGTTTTGGCAATGTT
>JAFYLF010000041.1 GCA_017537195.1 Clostridia bacterium | reverse complement strand
TTTTAATGCACCCGATACAATCGGAGCTTACTACACAAACTTAGTTAGAGCTGACGGAGTAGTTTGGTAAATGTTTTAGACCTCTTATAACGCACAGAAACCGCCTTATTTGCCCTTGCAAATCATTTCAGGGGCAAATACTTCAATTTCCTTTTTGAGCTCTTAAAACGCAAAATACGGCGTTTTAAAATTAATATACAATTCTATTAAAAATTCAATTTTTAAAATGCTCTTTTTGTCAAACTATTTTATAATTAAATTATTGTAAAGTAGTTTTTCAGAAAGGGAGAAAGGTATGGAATCAAATATGTTTTACGCAATCAAAAGTGTTTTAGGTATTATTTGGAAGATAATATCTCCGCCGTTGATGTTCACCGGCTTAATTTGGGTCTTTATACCGTGGGTTATTACCGGTTTTGTAACGCTCGGTGATGCTAACCCCAGCAATACCGCTTTATTTCCTTTGTCGTGGTGGATTGTATTTTGGTGTTTGGCAGCTTATACATTCGCACAAAATGTTACACGAAAAGTTAAACGCGACCCTTCGTTTAAGCTCTGGAAATGGGCTCTGGGAAAGGGAAAGAGCAAAGCAGAGCAAAAAGCACTTAATCCTTCGCTTAAAGATTTTTATGGAGATAAGCCAGAGGGACTTCCTCTTGGAAAACAGAAAAACAATTGGGTAAATATCCCGGATAAATATTTTGCACATCAGCTCACAACCGGAGGTAGTGGTACCGGAAAAACCAGCTCTATTATCATTCCACAAATTATCACAACAAAACTTCCTTGTTTTATTGTTGATATAAAAAAAGAACTTGCGGAGAAAACCGCAAAGTATGATGATTTAATTTTTGACCCTTCTAACCCAACAGCTTTTGGCTATAATCCGTTTGGATTGGTTACAAAAGAAAACTTGGTTTTAGATATAACAACAATCGCAAATTCACTTATTCCGATAAGTGAAGAAAAAAAGGGTGACGCCTTCTGGGATTTGGAAGCGCAGAGTTTGTTAGGGGGCTCATTATTATACCTTTACAAAAAGGGATATAATTTTACCGACGCAATGCGATACATACAAAGTACACCCGTGGTACAGCTGATAAACGAAGCTCTGGACGATGGCGATCCAGATGTTAAAGTTAAACTCGGTCATTTTTATAAGATGGCAGAAACTACGCTATCAGGCATTTCGGCTACCGTGGCAAGTAAAACAATGATTTTTGCTTCCGACAAAGATTTGCAGCGTTGCTTCTCAATGCCTGATGAAAAATGTATTAAACCTCAAGACCTTCTTGACGGTCACAATATTTATTTATGCGTCCCTGAAAGCCGCCTGGAAGTATACAAATTCGCAACAATGCTCATAATCGGTCAGTTCCTCAAATTCTTTGAAATGCAACCCGATAATTCTGGCGGTGCCCCTCGTGTAAACTTCATCTTGGACGAATTTTATCGCCTGGGCCATCTTAGCAGTGTTGAAAAAGGACTTGCAACCCTTAGAAGTAAGGGCGTCCGTATTCACATTATCACGCAGAGTAACGCACAGCTCGAAGCTGTTTACGGAAAAACCGGAAGCAAAGTTATCACAGACAACTGTAATGTTATGTGTTTACTCGGAGCAACCGATGTAGAGACACAGGAATATTACAGTAAAAAAATTGGTACATACGACAAAACAAAAAAATCGTTTTCTGATAACAAAGGTGATTTTAAAGTTACCGGCACAAGCGGTATAAGCGTGAGCCAGGAGGAAAAAAGATTGGTAAAGCCTGAATGTTTGGCTTCTCTTGGTGATGAAGCTATTGTATTTACTCCGAAAGGTTGGGGAAGGGTACAGAAAAAACCCTACTACAACACACCGGAATACAAGGAAT
>JAFYLF010000040.1 GCA_017537195.1 Clostridia bacterium | reverse complement strand
GGATAATTATGAAAAAATCGATAAAGAGGTTGCAAAAATTGCAGTAAAAACGATTCTTCCAGACATTGAGGATAGTACCATTAAAGAAGGTCTGTCTAGCATTAGTCTTCCTGGGAGATTTGAAAAAATACAACATATCCAGAAATATACCGATGTGCCATTTATCCTATTTGACGTAGCGCATACCGAGAATAGTATAAGGTCTGTAGTAGAGAGGATGAAGAGAGAAAAGATTTCTGGGATATTATTATTTGGCTGCGCGGCTGATAAAAACGTTAAGGCAATGGCAGAGATAATTGTAGAATCTCATCTATTTGATGAAATATTTATTACTAAGCCAGGCGATTTTAAAAAATCCAACATCGAAAAAATGGAAAAGGCATTTAGGTCCGCAGGCGGGATATATATAGCGAATCCCAACTATCAAACTTTTATTCCCGAAGTTTTAGACTATGCTAATACCAACAAAAAACCCATAGTTGTTTTAGGCTCGTTTTATCTTGCGGGTGAAGTGAAAAAAATATTAAACAGTTTTAAGTGATTTGGAATTGAGAATTGTATAATTCTGCATAAAATCCATTTTGATCTAAGAGCTGTTGATGTGTGCCGGATTCAATAATATTGCCGTCTTTCATAACCAAAATAAGGTCTGCATTTTTAATGGTAGAAAGTCGATGCGCAATAATGAACGATGTGCGACCCTTCATTAACTTATCCATCGCTTTCTGAACAAGTTCTTCTGTGCGCGTGTCAACGTTTGAAGTTGCTTCATCAAGGATGAGAAACGGTGTGTCCTCAACCATGCCCCGCGCAATGGTGAGCAATTGACGTTGACCAGACGAGATCGAATCGTCATTTTCTGAAACCTTAGAGTCGATACCGTGAGGCAATGTTTTGATAAAGTGCGTAAGTCCAACCGTGTCACAAACCTCACGGACTTTTTTATCGGAAACGTGGTGGCGATTGAAAAGAATATTTTCTTTTATTGTGCCAGAAAAGAGCCAAGTATCCTGTAAAACCATCGTAAATAGCTCGTGCACATTTTCTCGTTTTAGCCTACTAACTGGAATATCGTCAATCAAAATAGTGCCGGAATTTATATCGTAAAATTTCATGAGTAAATTTACCATTGTTGTCTTGCCGGCACCGGTCGGACCAACGATAGCAATTTTTTGGCCAGGCATCGCTTTCGCTGAGAAATCTTTGATGATTATTTTTTTCGGATCATACCCAAAACGTACGTGTGAGAATTCGATTTTACCTTTGACTTTATCTTTATCAAGATAGGTCGTTAATTCTTTTTGATCATCCATTTCTTTTTCATCTAAGAATTCAAAGACACGCTCTGAAGCCGCGGCCGAAGATTGAAGAGAGCTGAGTGCTTGCGCGATTTGGGAAAGTGGAGAAGTAAACATACGGACATAAACTATAAACGCTACAATAGTCCCAAAAGTTATAGTGTCGTTTGACACCAATACTGCACCAACAATACAAACAGCTACATAACTGAAATTTCCGATGAAGCCCATCATCGGTGGCATTAAACCTGAAAGAAACTGGCTTTTACGGTTAGCTTCATAAACTTTGTGGTTTAGTTTGTTAAATTTTTGTCCCGCCTCTTTATTGCCATTATATGCTTTAACTACATTTAACCCTGAGTAGATTTCTTCAATATGCGCATTTAATAGGCCGAGTTGTTTTTGTCGTGCTGTAAAATATTTCTGAGATTTTTTTAGAACGATCGCCATAAAGAAAAAGCCGAAAAGCCCCGATATGACGGCGGTGATAGCCATTATACCATTCGTAACAAACATCATTATTGTAACGCCAAAGAGTAAAGCAACCGCGGCGATAAACGTAGAAAGAGATTGAGTTAAGGTCTGCGCGATTAAATCAACATCGTTAGTAACGCGGGACAACGTATCGCCTGTCTGGTTTTGGTCAAAAAACTTGAGTGGTAATTTATTAATTTTTATAGAAATACGGTTTCTTAACTCTCGTGCAAACTTATTAGCAACGTCAGTCATAGTGAAACCTTCGATCGTCTCCGATATCAAACTGCCAAGTTCTAGACCACCGATTGTTAACGCAATACTCCAGATGACGTCAAAATTTAAATCAGAAGTAAGGCCTTTGGCAATTTCATCGGTTAAATCGGATAGTTGATTTGGGACTATAATTGCAATAATTGAACCAGCGATAGCAAAAAATATTCCAATTGCTGCTCTAAAATAATATGGCTTTAGTTCGCGCGCAAGACGCTTGATGGCTTTGCTAAAATCTTTAGATTTTTCAGCTTCACCTTGTACGTGAGGACCTGGACCCGGCATTTAAGCACCTCCTTCAGTGATTTTAACAATAAGCGGGCGCTTGATACTTTTTTCAATTTCTTCTGGAG
>JAFYLF010000039.1 GCA_017537195.1 Clostridia bacterium | reverse complement strand
TGGGCCAACTAAATATCGCGGAGTGGAGCAGTTGGTAGCTCGTCGGGCTCATAACCCGAAGGTCGTTGGTTCAAGTCCAGCCTCCGCAACCAAAAAATCAAGCATCGCATTTGCGGTGCTTGATTTTTTTATTATAGAGATTGAAGTTAAATCTATGAGTTTTGGGTTATGAGCCCGCGGGCGAATAACCTGCTTTGATACCGAGCGCACCCTGTGGGTGATGAAGCGAGGTATCAAAGGGGCAGTGGTCAAAATTTGCCGTCGCTCCAAGACGAAAGCAAATTTTGGGCACCACAACCCGTGGTCGTTGGTGGGGGTCCAGCCTTCGCAACCATATCGAGTGTTCATAACGGATTTGACCGTTATGGACACTCGATTTTTTTGGCTCGTTTATGGATTTAAGTATCAAGATCCAATGCCCACTAAACTTTTTACTCTTTAAAATATCGGTGATTTAAGATATAATAAATTTAATTAGTATTGCACATTGAGAAATACAATGATATACCCACAAAGGAGGAGTTATATTGAACAAGGTAATTGTTGATATTCTAAAAGAAATTGCAACAAAAACTATAGATGATTGTACTTTTTTAAAAAAGGCTAACTATTTTAACGAAGAGAAAGAAGAGGCTGTTTTACTGCCTTCCGGAGATGAAAAATACGGTAGCTTTTGGATAAGAGATTGTGCAATGATGGCAGAATGCAAGTTGATACCTGATTCCTTATTAAAAAGATATATTCAGATTATTGCGACTCACGGACAAAACGGAAAAGATGCAATTCATTTGGAAAACGGCTTGTTAATTCCGCCATACTCCATCGCCGATCACATAAACTACGACGGAAAACCTGTTTATTTTCCGGGAACATATTCTTCCGGATGTAATCAAGGGAACGGAGCCTTTGGCTTCTATCCCCCGTTCTGCGATAATTATTATTACATAATAATGGTTGCAACTTACGTAGAGCAAAGCGGCGATTCAAAAATACTCTATGAAAAATGTAACAATTTAACCATTGAAGAAAGTCTTGATTGTGCGTTTATCGGATATAACATAGATGATAAAACTGATTTGTGTGTCAGCGATGCAGAAAAATACACGATTGACTGGGGTTTTGTGGATACGATAAAAAAGAGCGGAAAATTGTTAATGGCATCTCTTTTGCGGTATAATGCAGCGAAAAAATTACAATCACTTTTTAAAGATGATGCAAGAAAATGCAGTTTTTATAAAACAAAAGCAGAAAAAATAAAGGATAATATATTATTGGAGTTTTACGATGCCAATACCGGCTGGTTCTTTTCCGCAACAGGAATTGGAAAACAGTATGATGTCTGGGCAACTGCTTATGCGGTTTTTTCCGGTATTACAAAATCGCAAAAAACTCTGGAAGCACTTTACCACGCATATGTGAACAAAACGGCAGTTGTTGACGGATATGTTAGGCATATATTAACAAATAATGATTTTTCCACCGATTCGGCATGGGAGTGTACAAAAACGAAATATAACACGTATCAAAATGGCGCATACTGGGCAACGCCAACCGGATGGTATGCATACGCTTTATACTGTTATAACAAAGAATTAGATATTTTAGAAGATTTTGTAAAACATTCAAACACCTATGCAAAAGACGGAACTCCTTTTGAATGGATTAATAAAACCACAACGGAATACAGTGGGTTAAATTATGGAACTTCGGGAGTGCTGCCGTATATAGGCGCTATTAAAATAATGGAGGAGTT
>JAFYLF010000038.1 GCA_017537195.1 Clostridia bacterium | reverse complement strand
GCATGTGCTGTTGCAGTTAACGAAGCGCTTAATAAGTAATTCGGAATTCGTAATGCGTAATTCGTAAATTTTAGGACTTGAGAAAATTCTCAAGTCCTTTTGCTATTCAATATAAAACATATCCTTTTTCCATTTTTGAGGGTTGGTGTCAATATAATTCCATATTTTGAGATAATCCTTTTCATCGCGGATTATATGATCGTGAAAAGAACGTTGGAACATATTTTGACCGATTTCGCGGTTGCAGTACCTTTTAAATAATGAAATGAATTTAGGGATAATTGAATTTGTAGGGTTTGGCGCTTGCGACAAACCGCTTTCTGACGATCTTGTTATTTTAATTATTAAATGAATATGATTAGGCATAATGATATATTTATCAATAGAAACATTTTCGTATTTTGAATTCATTATTTGTATATATTTGTTTAATATTTTTCCATATTCGGATAAATGTATTTGCGGGATGTCGTAAACGCCATCCCCTACAATGTTTGACAATATGCATTTTCGTTTATGAGTGCAAATTGTTATAAAATAAGCGCCGTTACTGTTGTAATCAAAACCTTTTAATCTTACGCTTTTGCGTTTTGGTAATTCCATTTTTATCACCATAAATATTTTAGCATAAAATTTAATATTTTGCTATATTGAATTCACAATAAAATTAAATACCATACATACAGCAACACTCAGAATAGTTGGTATTAGTACTGCAACGGCGGTCCATTTTAGACTGCCGGTTTCTTTTTTTATGGTGAGAATTGTGGTGGCGCAGGGCCAATGCAAGAGCGAAAAAAGTATAACCGAAATGGCAGTGTTTATTGTCCAGCCATTTGCTATGAAAAGTTCCCGCATAGCCGAAACCGAGGACAGTTCACACAAAGAGCCAGTGCTTAAATAGGTCATAATTATTATCGGTATCACGATTTCGTTTGCGGGGGAACCTAATATGAATGCAAGTAAAATCACACCGTCAAGGCCTAAAAGTCGGGCAAATGGGTTAAGAAAATCGGCACAGTGTTGCAAAATAGAAGTATTTCCCACAAAAACATTCGCCATTAACCATATAAGAAGACCTGCGGGAGCAGCAACCGCTACAGAACGCCCTAAAACAAAGAGTGTTCTATCAAAAACTGAACGTATAATTACTTTTAAAATTTGCGGTTTGCGGTAGGGTGGAAGTTCGAGGGTGTAAGATGATGACTGTCCTTTTAAAACAGTAAGGGATAGCAGTTTTGTTACAAAAAAGGTCATAAGTATGCCAAATAGAATAATCGAGGTTAATATAAGCGCCGACATAATACTATCTATAATACCGCTACCTAATACAAAAAACATTGTGATAATTGCAATTATTGTTGGGAAACGCCCGTTACAAGGAACGAGATTATTTGTAAGTATTGCAAGCAGTCTTTCACGCTTTGAGTCAATTATTCGGCAACCCGTAACGCCTACTGCATTACAGCCAAATCCCATACACATAGTAAGCGCTTGTTTACCGCAAGCATTACAGCGTTTAAAAGGTTTATCAAGGTTGAAGGCAATTCTTGGAAGATACCCTGCATCTTCAAGCAATGTGAAAAGCGGGAAGAATATTGCCATGGGTGGAAGCATTACCGATACCACCCAACTAAGTGTGCGGAAAAGCCCTAAAACAAGGCTGTCATGTAGCCAAGAAGGTGCGTTTAATGCGGTGAAAAGTGCGGTTAGTTTGTTTTGAAGATATGAAAATAGTTCGGATAACAGGGAAGAGGGATAATTGGCGCCGCTAATTGTAATCCAAAAGATTAACCCTAAAAACAAAAGCATCACAGGATATCCAAAGGCTTTGCTTGTAAATATTTTGTCAAGACGGCGGTCAAACTCGTGAATGTTAGGTTCTTTGGTTACTGCTTTGTTTGCAATCTCTTGTGAACGATTTATTACCGACGAAACAATAAGGTCTTTTAAACTGTCCTCTGAAATGTCGTTTTGCTTTAGCAGTTGGTTTGCTCTTTCAAGTGCGGATTTTATTTCACAGTGCGATAAAAATTCTTTTCCAAGGAAGATTTCAATTTCCTTTGAAAGTAAAAAATCGGGTTCTAAAAGCTTTAGTGATAGCCAACGGGGGTTTATGCTTTTTTTGAGTATTGGTGTTATAGCGTTTTCTAAAATTTCGAGAGCATCTTCAACGGGTTTCGGATATTCAATTTTTAAATATCTGTTTTCGTTTTCTTTCAAAAAACTTTGGTCAAGCGTTTTTAGTAAAGCGTGTATGCTTTGCTTTTTGTGACCTACAGTACCCACAACTTTGACACCTAATTCCCGTGAGAGTGCTTTTAGGTCAACAGTTATTTTTTTGCGCTTTGCTTGGTCTAAAAGATTGACACAAACTATAACATTTTTGCAAATTTCCATTGTTTGCAGTACGAGATTAAGGTTTCGCTCAAGACAGGTGGCGTCGCACACAACAACCACAGCCTGTGGGTCTTGGAAGCACAAAAAATTACGTGCAACCTCCTCTTCGGGTGAGTGCGCCATTAGTGAATAAGTACCCGGTATATCGACAAATGTATAAGAAAAATGTTCACTTTTGGCATAACCTTTTGCATTTGCAACGGTTTTTCCCGCCCAGTTGCCTGTGTGCTGATTCATACCCGTAAGGGCATTAAAAATGGTGCTTTTGCCGACATTCGGGTTGCCAGCAAGGGCTACAGTTATGTTATTGGTCATACGCTCAAATCCTTAATAAGTATGTGTTCACAGTCTTCCTGCCGTAGAGCGATTACCGCATCCCTTATTAGATAAGCCTTTGGGTCTCCGGCAGGGCTTACTTCAACACACTCAACAAGGGTGTTTTTTATAAGACCAATATCAAGCAGTCTTCGGCGCATATCGGTTTTTATAAGTATTTTATCTATAAGGCATTTTTCACCTTTTTTCAAATCAAAAAGATTCATATTATAATCCTCCTATACATTACATAATATTCTTTAAAAGAGAGTTTGTCATAAAGAAGATTTTCACTGCATAATATTTTACAAAGAAAGCGCCAAGAAAAAACGGAGGAAAATTTTATGAATAAAGCCAATATATATAATGATATTGCCGAGCGCACTGGCGGGGATATTTATATCGGTATTGTAGGGCCTGTCAGAACGGGTAAATCTACCTTTATAAAGCAGTTTATGGATAAGTTAGTGCTTCCTAATATGTCGGGCGAGTATCAGCGAGAACGTGCAAATGACGAGTTACCGCAATCCTCCTCAGGCAGAACAATAATGACTACCGAACCGAAATTCATACCTGAAAAATCGGCAGAAATTTGTTTCCCTGACAGCGCTAAAATGAATGTAAGGCTCATTGACTGTGTGGGTTACATAGTGCCGAGCGCTTTGGGTTATATTGAGGGTTCTGAACCGAGAATGGTTATGACACCTTGGTTTTCTGAGCCGATACCCTTTAATATGGCGGCGGAAATCGGTACACAAAAGGTTATAAACGAGCATTCAACAATCGGACTTGTGATTACTACTGACGGAAGTATCAGCGATATTCCACGTGCCGAATATGCTGAAGCCGAAGAGCGTGTAATCGACGAATTAAAGAATATCAACAAGCCGTTTATTGTGTTGCTTAACTGTATGTACCCTGAATCCCAAGAGGCAAAACAGCAAGCCGAAGAATTATCTCGAAAATACGGTGTTCCTGTGCGGCCTATTAACTGTTTGGAGCTTAGTGAAGATGATATAAAGGGTATTTTAGCCGAGATTTTATTTGAGTTTCCTGTAAATGAAATAAATGTTTGCTTCCCGAAGTGGATAAATAATTTATCTTTAAGTCATCCGCTTCGTGCCGAGCTTATAAATAACATAAAATCTTCTGCCGACTGTATAAAACACATTCGTGATATTTCGTCTTTTGATAAATGCTTTGACGGTTGCGACTGTGTTGAATCGGTAAATGTAAGCGAGATAAATTTAGGTAACGGCAGTGCTGAAATTTGCATTTGTGTAAAGCAAAGCCTATTTTATAAGACCTTGACCGAGGTTACAGGGCTTGAGATAAATGACGAGCAAGAGCTTATGGAACGACTTCAAAGTCTTGCTAAAACCGAGGAAGAATACAGCAAGGTTAAAGGCGCTTTAGAAGAGGTTGAGGCTACGGGTTACGGTATCATAATGCCCGATATCAGCGAATTGCAGCTTGAGGAACCCGAAATTGTGAAGCAAGGCGGTAGATACGGCGTAAGGCTTAAAGCATCGGCTCCGTCTATCCACCTTATGAAAGCCAATATCTCAACCGAAGTAAGCCCTATTGTGGGAAGTGAAAAGCAGTCGGAAGATTTGGTAATGTATCTCTTGAGCGGTTTTGAAGAAGACCCTGTGAAAATTTGGGATTCTAATATTTTTGGTAAGTCCTTGCACGAGCTTGTGAACGAGGGACTTCATACTAAACTTGCCCGTATGCCTGTAGATGCTCGAATGCGTGTTCAAGAAACGATTGAGCGGGTAATAAATGAGGGCTGTAACGGACTTGTTTGCATACTTTTGTAAATTAAAAACGGCTGTCTCTCGAAGAGACAGCCGTTAAGTGTTTTATGGCGACCTTGTGCGAATATTATACCAGGAACAAAAGTCTTTGGTAACTGAAGATTTCAACTTTAAGTTGAAGCGTTCTCAAAAATAGGGTTAATGTTTTTAGATGCTCGTTTCCGCTTTTCAAATTTATAATAATGACAACGGAAGCCATAACCATTATCCTCAACGAATGCCGCTAGTGACATTTCGTTTTGAAAGGCGGTTAGCATAACAGTATTACAATCCTCTTTATCATCGAGAGATTGATAATAGATTGCACCGCCGACCTTTACGAAGCTAATTGCTTTCGCAAGCAATGCCAAGCCATCCCCGCTTTCGATTGCGGTAGATCCAACCATTGTTACAATATCAAATTGTTCCTTAAAATCCAATGTCATGGCATCTGCATAAATGACGGTTATCTTGTTTGGATTTCCTTCGCAGATAAGCCGTTGTTCTAACTGACGGCAGCACACATCTTCCATATCAATACTTGTTAGCGAGCCCTTGGGTACCTTATATGAAAGGTAAGTATCCCACTCACCTGCACCGATTCCAATATTACATATTTGTGAGTCCTCTGGCACAGTAAAGTGTGTTTCAAAAAAATCACGGAATCGATATTCTAAATACTTGTTTTTGACAGAGAGATTCCATGGGCCAGCTTCGGGAGCATACATCTGCGAGTAAGTTTGCAGAAGAAACGCAGTATTGCTTTCGGGGATGGAGTTAGCGCATCCGTTTTTCTTTCTTCCAAACAATTCGTCAATCGTAACGCCTAAAGCATCTGCAATTGAGGGGAGCATAGTCGTGTCAGGAACGGAGACGCCAGTTTCCCATTTGCTAACCGTCTGATATTGGACACCAAGTTCGTTCGCAAGTTGCGCTTGGGTCAGTTGGCGATCCAAACGCAGCGTTCGAATGCAAGTGGCTATTTCTTTCATTACTTACTCACCTCGATAAAAGTATAACATACAAAGTTATGAAAAACAATCACCTCTTAGGATAGACAACTCTCTTAAAATGTGAGTACAATTTGGGTGATAAAAGAACGACCAGTGTGTCGTTGCTTTTTCATTATACAACAAAAGCCACGGAATTTTTCCGTGGCTTTTAAATGTATTATGAATTATTTAATTGTACCGAGTGAAGTTTCCTTTTGGATAACATCGTGTGCGCCGCCTTCAACAATACTTGTGGCAGAAACTAAGGTAAGCTTTGCTTTTTGCTGAAGTTCAGGGATGGTGAGCGCACCGCAGTTGCACATTGTTGATTTAACCTTTGCAAGTGAAAGATTTACATTGTCCTTCAAAGTGCCGGCATAAGGAACATAAGAGTCAACGCCTTCTTCGAAGGATAACTTCTTATCGCCGCCGAGGTCATAACGCTGCCAGTTACGAGCGCGATTAGAGCCTTCGCCCCAATATTCTTTATAGTAGTTGCCGTTTATATTGATTTTATTTGTCGGGCTTTCGTCAAAACGGGCGAAATATCTACCGAGCATCATAAAGTCAGCGCCCATAGCGAGAGCCAATGTCATATGGTGGTCGTGAACGATGCCGCCGTCGGAACAAACGGGGATATAAACACCGGTCTTTTCGAAATATTCGTCACGGGCAGCGCAAACATCAATAAGAGCGGTAGCTTGTCCACGGCCGATACCCTTTGTTTCACGGGTGATACAGATTGAACCGCCGCCGATACCAACTTTAATAAAGTCAGCGCCTGCTTCGGCAAGGAATAAGAAGCCTTCTTTATCTACAACATTACCGGCACCAACCTTTACGGTGTCGCCATACTTTTCACGGATAAATGCAATAGTGCGTGACTGCCATTCGCTAAAGCCCTCGGAAGAGTCGATACAAAGCACATCGGCACCTGCTTCAACCAAAGCGGGAACACGCTGGGCATAGTCACGGGTATTGATACCGGCACCTACTACATAGCATTTATCATCGTCGAGAAGTTCGTTGGGGTTTGATTTGTGAGCATCGTAATCCTTGCGGAAAACAAAGTATAAAAGATTACCGTCTTTATCAACAATCGGTAATGAATTGAGTTTGTTATCCCAAATAATATCGTTAGCGGTTTTAAGTGTTGTGCCTTCATCAGCCACGATTAAATTTTCAAGGGGAGTCATAAATTCGCTTACCTTAGTATCGGTTGACATACGGCTTACGCGATAGTCACGACCGGTAACAATACCCAAAAGTTTGCCGTTTGCCGAGCCGTCAGAAGTAACGGCAACAGTTGAGTAGCCGTTCTTTTCTTTAAGCTCTAAAATATCAGCCAAGGTGCTTTCGGGAGTAACATTTGAACCGCTTACAACAAAGCCTGCTTTATAAGACTTTACACGTGCTACCATTGCGGCTTCGTCTTCAATAGACTGTGAACCATAGATAAAGGAAACACCGCCCTCTTTTGCTAATGCTACTGCTAAGCGGTCGCCTGATACAGACTGCATTATAGCAGATGTCATTGGTATGTTCATTGAAATGGCGGGTTCTTCACCTTTTTTAAACTTTACAAGCGGAGTTTTAAGAGAAACATTTGCGGGGATGCATTCGCTTGAAGAATAACCCGGAACTAACAGGTATTCGTTAAAGGTGTGCGAAACTTCGTTGAAATAATAAGCCATAAATACATTACTCCTTATAAATTTTTCTATATTATATTGATTATATAACTTTAAAACCGAAATGTCAATTAAAAAAGCTATAAAAACTTTCATTTTTGTTCACAAAAAATTGTTGCTGTTTAATCATAAATATGGTATAATATTATGAATTATTATGGATTGGTGTTTGTGTTTGAAAGGGCGGTGTTATAGCTTGAGGATTTTAGGTATTGACCCTGGGTATGCGATAGTCGGCTACGGTGTTGTTGATTACAGTAAAAACCGATTTTCGGTGGTGGGTTACGGCGCTGTTACAACCAAGGCAAAAACACCGTTTTCTGATAGGCTTTCGGTAATATATAACGATATGCTCGAGATTATTGATAAGTACAAGCCTGACCGTTTGTCAATCGAAAAGCTTTATTTTAACACCAACTCTACAACCGCTATTGATGTTGCACAGGCAAGGGGAGTAATTGTTCTTGCGGCGAAGCAACGTGGAGTTGAAATCAACGAATACACACCACTTCAGGTTAAGCAAGCGGTTACAGGCTACGGCAGAGCCGAGAAGCATCAGGTAATGGAAATGGTAAAAAGCCTTTTGTCTTTAAAGGCTGTCCCAAAACCCGACGATACAGCTGATGCTTTGGCGATTGCCATTTGCGACGGACATTACAGTGACTCTATTTTAAGGAGATAAATTATGATTGCTTCAGTTAGAGGAAAACTAATATATACTGATAACAATTGCGCAGTGGTTGAATGCGCAGGTGTTGGTTATAAGTGTTTTGTTACTAAAAACACACTTTACAATTTACCGAATAAGAATGATGAGGTGTTTTTATACACCTATTTATCAGTTCGTGAGGATGCGATGGATTTATATGGCTTTCGCGAACTCGAAGAATTGGAAGCCTTTAAGCTGTTGACTTCGGTAAGCGGTGTTGGGGCTAAAATGGGATTGGCGCTATTATCGGAATTTACTGCTTCCCAAATCACATTATACATTGCAAGCGGTGACCATAAGGCGCTTACTGCCGCAAGCGGTGTTGGTCCTAAATTGGCGCAACGAATTGTGCTCGAACTTAAAGACAAGGTTGGTTCTTTGCAAACGGGCGATACGATTGAGATTAGAGCGGTTGGCAACGCAACCCTTAATTCCAACACAAAAGAAGCGGTTTCGGCTTTGGTGACACTAGGCTACACACAAAGCGAAGCATCCTTGGCTGTCGGCAAATGCGACCCGTCGCTTTCCACAGAAGAACTCATAAAACAAGCGCTCAAAACTCTCGCAAGGGGGATATAATAAATGATTGAACAAGAAATGGATTTTGAAAACCGCATTGTTTCACCCGATTATAGTTTTGCGGAGGACGACGGGGAATTGACCTTGCGCCCGAAAACGCTTGACGACTATATCGGACAAGACAAGGTTAAAGAAAATTTAAGAATATATATTAAGGCGGCTTTACAGCGTAATGAAAGCCTTGACCATGTTTTGCTTTACGGCCCTCCAGGCTTGGGTAAGACAACCCTTTCGGGCATTATCGCAAGAGAAATGGGTGTAAATCTTCGTGTAACTTCGGGTCCTGCTATTGAAAAACAGGGCGATTTAGTTGCGATTTTGACATCCCTTAATCAAGGCGATGTATTATTTATCGACGAAATCCACAGACTTTCCCGTAATGTTGAGGAAATTCTGTATCCCGCTATGGAAGACTTTTCACTCGATATAATTTTAGGAAAAGGTCCGTCGGCAAGGTCGATAAGACTTGATGTTCCGCATTTTACCTTGGTGGGTGCTACCACACGCTCGGGTCAGCTTACAGCACCCTTGCGTGACCGCTTTGGTGTGCTTTTAAGACTTGAACTTTATACCCCCGAACAGTTGGCGCAAATTGTCACACGCTCGGCAGGAATTTTAGGGATAGAAATCGAGCATGACGGTGCATTGGAAATCGCTTCACGCTCACGTGGTACACCACGTATTGCTAACCGATTGCTTCGCCGTGTGCGTGATATAGCGCAGGTTGAATTTGACGGTGTTATTACCGAACAGGTGGCACAAAGTGCACTTGCAAGATTTGAAATTGACGAATTAGGTCTTGACGATTTTGACCGCAAGATGCTGACAACAATCATCACAAATTATGGCGGCGGCCCTGTGGGACTTGACACCTTGGCGGCGGCTTTAGGCGAAGAAGCGGTGACTATCGAAGACGTTTACGAGCCCTATTTAATGCAAATTGGCTTCTTGACAAGAACTGCAAGGGGCAGATGTGTTACAAAACTCGCTTATGACCACTTGGGAATAAATTTTAGAGATAACGCAAATCAACAATCAATCTTTTAAGGAATTTTTGAATGAGAACAGTTGAAGGTTTTAAAGATTACGAACTTATAGATGCCGACTCGGGCGAGCGACTTGAACGTTGGGGGGATATTATTCTTATCCGTCCCGACCCACAGGTTATATGGTCGGGAGAGCGCAAAAATCCGCTTTGGCGTAACGCCCATGCGAAATACCACCGCTCAAGTTCGGGCGGCGGACATTGGGAAACCTATAAAAAGGTACCTGATGTATGGAGCATTGCTTATGACGATTTGACTTTTCGCCTAAAGCCGATGGGCTTTAAGCATACAGGGCTTTTTCCTGAACAAGCGGTTAACTGGTCACTTGCTAAAGAGCTTATAAAAAATGCAAACCGCGAGATTTCGGTGCTAAATCTTTTTGCATACACAGGCGGTGCTACGGTTGCTTGTCTTTCGGCGGGGGCTAGTGTTACCCATGTCGATGCTTCAAAGGGTATGGTGCAGTGGGCAAGGGAAAATGCCAATGCCTCGGGACTTGCCGACCGTAATGTCCGTTGGCTTGTTGATGATTGCTTAAAGTTTGTAAAGCGTGAAATAAGGCGTGGTAAAAAATATGATGCTATTATTATGGACCCGCCCTCTTACGGCAGAGGACCTAACGGCGAGGTATGGAAGTTAGAACAGCAACTTACCGAACTTTTGTCTGAAACGGGCAAACTTTTATCTGATAATGCACTGTTTTTCTTTTTAAATTCTTATACAGGCGGTCTTTCGCATACAATACTCGATTATATGGTATCGGAGTATGTTGTGAAAGAAAAAGGCGGCAAGGTTTATACCGATGAAATCGGACTTCCGATTAGTGAAAAAGGTTTTTCGATGCCTTGCGGTAATACTACGATTTGGACAAGATAGAATGGATAATATTATTGAAGTAAGAAATGCCGTTTATGAATATACCGACGGCGACCAGACACACAGAGCAGTTGATAATGTTTCTTTTAATATAGAGCGTGGCAGTTTTACTGTTATATTAGGACACAACGGTTCGGGTAAATCTACATTGGCAAAAATGCTTAACGGCCTTTTTAAAGCTACTGACGGCGAAATTTTGGTAGACGGTATTGACACTAAAAAAGAAGATACCGAAATCGAGGTTAAGCGAAAGGTTGGTATGGTTTTCCAAAACCCTGATAATCAGCTTGTGGCATCAATCGTTGAAGAAGATGTTGCCTTTGGTCCTGAAAATTTAGGGTTAGAACCGACTGTTATCAGACAAAGAGTTGACGATGCGCTCAAGAGTGTTGGAATGTATGAATTCCGCCAAAGCACACCGCATCATCTCTCTGGCGGACAAAAGCAAAGAATTGCTATTGCAGGTATAATTGCAATGGAGCCCGAGTGTCTGATACTCGACGAGCCGACAGCAATGCTTGACCCTGTTGGAAGAAAAGAAATTATCGAAACTCTTCATAAACTCAACAAAGAAAAGGGAATAACGGTTGTTCTTATTACTCACTATATGGAAGAGGCTGAAAATGCCGACAGAGTAATGGTTATGAATGACGGTGTTATAATTGACGATAACACACCTAAAGAAATATTTAAAAATGTAGAGCTTTTAAAGTCGGTTGGGCTTTCGGTTCCGCAAACTACAGAGCTTTTATACGCGTTAAAGCAAAACGGCTTTAATGTCACAACGGATGTTTTATCCATAGAAGAAACGGCAGATGTAATAGCATCCGCTTTGGAGGAAAAATAATTGGCAATCTTACAGGTTAAAAACCTAACTCACACCTACGGTGGAAATACTCCGTTTATAAATGATGCCGTAAGAGATGTAAGTTTCACAGTCGAAAAAGGTGAAATTTTAGGTATTATCGGCCATACGGGCTCGGGTAAATCTACTTTGGTTCAACACCTTAACGGTCTATTGAAGCCTACACAGGGTGAAATTTTTATTGAAGACACTAATATTTGGGATAACCCAAAAGAAATACGAAAGGTCCGCTCACAAGTAGGGCTTGTTTTCCAATATCCCGAATACCAATTATTTGAAGAAACAGTTTATGCCGATATTGCCTTTGGTCCTAAAAATATGGGACTTGTGGGCGAAGAACTCCAAAAAAGAGTGCGTGAAACCTGTAAAATCATCGGTGTAAAGGACGAATTTTTAGAAAAATCACCCTTTGATTTGTCGGGCGGTGAAAAGCGACGTGTCGCTATTGCGGGTGTTATGGCAATGAACCCGCAAATAATAGTTTTTGACGAGCCGACTGCGGGACTTGACCCTAAAGGCAGGGAAGAAATTATAGATGTTATATATAATTACCGCAAGGCTACAGGCGCTACTGTAATCATTATTTCTCACAGTATGGAGGATATGGCGCAAATAGCAGATAAATTGCTTGTTATGAGCCGTGGCTCACTTGTTATGTTTGATAAAACCGAAAATATTTTCAAAAACGGCGATAAACTTCGCCAAATCGGTCTTAATGTACCCATCGTTACAAGAGTTTTTGATATTTTAAAGGAAAAAGGCTACTCACTTCCCGACGATATTTTCACAGTGGAACGGGCAGTTGAAGTGTTAAATAAAATAAAGGCAGGTGACCTAAATGCTTAAAGATATAACCTTTGGGCAGTATGTAGAAACAAGGTCGCCTATTCACAGAGCTGACCCAAGAGTAAAATTAGTATTGCTGATTTTAGCGGTGGTATTTATTTTCCTTTCGGGGAACTTTTTCTCGTTGATGCTGTCACTTGCGTTTGTTTTAGCAACTATCTTGGTTTCAAGAATACCGCTTAAAATGTATTTAAAAAATCTTAAAGCAGTTTTGCCGATTATTATTCTCACTTCGCTTATCAATATGTTTTACGGCGACGAGGCAAACGGAGTGCTTGTGTCTTTTTGGAAGCTTACGATTACTTATGACGGGCTTTACCGTGCTTTCTTTATGGCGCTTCGGATAATACTTCTTATAATCATTAGCTCGTCACTTACCTATACCACAACCCCTAACGATTTGACCGACGGTATTGAAAGTCTTTTAAGTCCGCTTAAATTTATAGGTCTTAAGAGTGCGGTGCATACATTAGCGCTTATGATGACTATTGCGCTTCGGTTTATTCCTACTTTGGTGGAAGAAGCGGGAAAAATTATGAACGCCCAAAAGGCAAGGGGCGCCGACCTTGAAAGCGGAAGCCTTAAGGAAAGAATTAAGGCGCTAATCCCTATTTTGATTCCGCTTCTCATTTCTTCTGTGCGACGTGCTTACGAATTGGCTGAGGCGATGGAATGCCGTTGTTATAACGGCGGAGAAGGAAAAACCCGTATGAAGCAATTAAAAATATCTTCGATAGATTTTTGTTTAATTGGTTTTTCGGCGCTGTTTTGCGCAGGTATTATTTTATTAAATATTTATTTTTAAAAAAGGGAGAGCGGTGTTTTTGAAACGAATGCTTTTGACAATTTCATACGACGGCACCGCTTACCACGGTTGGCAGGTGCAACAAAACGCAGTTACTGTGCAATCAGTATTGTGTGATGCTTTAGGTGAGATTTTAAAAACAAATGTAGCGGTTACGGGAACTTCCCGTACCGACGCGGGTGTTCACGCAAAAGAATTCACCTGTCATTTTGATTGTCCTGACAATATTCCAATAGAGGCATTTTTAAAGGGACTAAACTCTGTTTTGCCGAGTGATATTGCAGTTATAGACTGCAAACAGGTTTCAAACGATTTCCACGCAAGATATAATGCAAAAGGTAAAACATACTGCTATAACATTTATAACAGTACTAAAAAAGACCCCTTTAAATTGCGCTATGCGTGGCAGATTGAACGACCGCTTGATATAGGTAAAATGAACGAATTCGCTAAAGCGATTATCGGCAAACACGATTTTTACGCTTTTTCGTCTTCGGGAAGAAGTGCCGAAGATACGGTGCGAACGGTAAGCGAATGCTTTATAACTAAAGATGGCGAAGATATAAAACTTACAGTCACTGCTGACGGATTTTTATATAATATGGTTCGCATTATTGCAGGGACTGCGGTTGCTGTGTCTGACGGTAGAGTGAAAGTCGAAGATTTGCCCCAAATTTTCGCTTCAAAGGACCGCAATAGGCTTGGTGTTACAGCACCTGCAAATGCCTTGTTTTTAGAAAAAGTACACTATTAAGGAAATGAATTATGCCCGAATATAAAAGAAAACGAAGGGGAAGACTTAAATCTGCTCCCAAAGTGAAACAAAAAACTAAAAAAGACGATATTCCGTATGATATACCTATGACTCCTGCGGAAAAAGAATACAAGCCAAAAAAGAATATGCGTGTTTTAAAGGGTAAAAAACTTGAATCACAGCGCCGTTTCAGAATTGGCGTATGTGTTGTGGGTATTATTGCGGTTGTGCTGGTATTTTGCCAACTTATAATGCCTGCGGGAGTTTTTGAAACCGCATCAAATGCAGTAAAACTTATAGGTGGCGGAAGTTATCCCTTAAATCTCGAAAGCAACGATACCATAGCGGTTGTTTCTAAAGGTTCATATTATTATGTTTTGTCGAGTAACTCTCTTTCGGTATTTTCTAATGCGGGTAAAAAAGTATTCACACATTCTCATGGATTTGAAAACCCTGTGCTTAAAACCTCTAAAACAAGAGCCTTGCTTTTTGACCAAGGTAAGAATGATATATTGATTTTTACTTTGGGTGGTCTTAAGACTTCAAAAACCTTTAAGCAAGATATTAAAAATGCGGCAATAGGTGATGACGGAACCTATGCACTTGTAACCTCGGCAGAAAATTACGCTGCTAAAGTCAGTGTTTTCAAAAAGAATAACGAGCTTGTGTATGAATGGTTTTCTTCCGAAGACCTTGTAAATAATGTGGCGGTAGCGCCTTCGGGCAAGAAAATTGCGGTTTCCACAATTATTTCAAAGGTTGGAAGGTACGATTCCGAGGTTAGCGTTTTTAATTTCAAATCGTCAACGGCGGAGAACAAAAAAACCTTTGAAAACACTGTGGTTTATGCTCTTGACACCACATTTACAGGTGGATTTTCAGTTTTAACCGCTAATCAATATATTTTCATTAAGTGGTCTAATTTCAAACAAAATGAATATAAAAATGAATATAACACCGCAATGTTCAGAGCAGGGAATAACGGTGTTGCGGTGGTTTATAATCGAGAAAACGATAAAACAGATAACAGAATTGCAATTTTCTCAAGCAGTGGAAAGCTAAAAAAAGAATTCCAGTACAAAGGAATTATTACCGATTTTGCCCTTCGAAACGGAAATATATATTGCATAAGCGATACAAAAGCATATATTCTAAACCGTGAAGGTGAAATTATACGAAGCGGAGAATGCGGTTTTGGTGCGGTTCGCATTACACCGATGGGGCAAAATGTTATGGCGGTAATAACTGATACTAAAATTAATAAAATCAAATTAGCAGAGGAGTAGTTTTATGCATTTTATTATTGACTTGATTTTAATCGGAATTATAGCTATAATAGCACTTGTATCTGCAAAAAAAGGCTTTGTAAGAACTGTGGTTGAGGTTGTCGGCTTTATTGCCGCAGTTTTAATCGCATTTACAGTAAGCAAGCCTTTGGCAGATGTTACATACGAAAAAATGGTAGAGCCTGCGATTGTTAATTCGGTCAGCGATAGTGCCGAGCAAAGCACTATAAACACTGTTGATACCGTTTGGGAAAGTTTACCGCAGTTTGTTACTGATAATGCTGCAAATTTTGGTATTTCAAAAGAGGTTTTGGAAGAATCTATCTCTAAAGGTGCCGAAAATAATGCGCAAACTATATTAACGGATATTTCTAGGAATGTTATAAAACCATTGGTTACAAATATTCTCAAAACAGTTTATGCTGTGCTTTTAATAATCTTACTTTCGTTTATTGTAAAATTACTTGCAAAGCTGTTAAACAAGGTGTTCTCGTTTAGTGTTGTGGGTAAACTCAACAAAACCCTCGGCGGTATTTTAGGTATTCTAAAGGGTATTGCAATCGCTTTAATTATATGCGAAGCGGTGCTTTTGATTGTTTCTTTTACCGAAAACGGTATTTGGATACTTAATAATGCAAATATAGAAAAAACAATACTTTTTAAATTTTTAACCAATGTATTTTAGGAGTCTTTAAAAAATGAAACTTTGTTCCAAATGTAAAAAGCGTCCGGCGGTGGTTTTTCTTTCGGATATGTCAAACCCAAGCGCTGAACCAAACGGTCTTTGTCTTGTTTGCGCTAAAGAAATGGGGCTTAAACCCGTTGAAGATATGCTCAAAAAAATGAATATATCTGATGAAGATATCGAACAAATGAGCGATCAGTTTATGGATATTATGGCACTCAACGAAGAGGCGGGAGATGCCGAATTAAACGACGAAACCTTTGATTTGGGAACTGCACCCGCAATGCCGTTTCTGAAAAACATTTTTGGCAGTTTGGGTGGCGGAGAAGCAAAGGAAAAGGACGCAAAAGAGCCCAAAGAAAAGGACGGCGAAAAAGCAAAGAAAAAGCGCCGTAGATTTATTGAACAGTATTGCACAAACCTTACCGAAAAGGCTAAAATGGGTAAGATTGATGTAATTATCGGCAGAGATAAGGAACTTTACCGTACAATACAAATTTTATCCCGCCGTTCAAAAAATAATCCTTGCCTTATTGGTGAACCGGGTGTCGGAAAAACTGCTATAGCCGAAGGCTTGGCATTACAAATTGCTAACGGTATTGCTCCCGCAAGACTTTTAGATAAGGAAATTTACCTTTTAGACCTTACAGGTCTTGTTGCGGGTACACAGTTCAGAGGTCAGTTTGAAAGCCGTGTAAAAGGCCTTGTTTCTGAAATCAAGGAAGCTGGGAATATTATCCTCTTTATTGATGAAATTCATAACCTTGTCGGTGCGGGTGATTCGGCAGAGGGTTCTATGAATGCCGCAAATATCTTAAAACCTGCACTGTCCCGTGGTGAAATTCAGGTTATAGGCGCTACCACCTTTAAGGAATACAGAAAGTATATCGAAAAGGATGCAGCGCTCGAACGCCGTTTCCAACCCGTTACAATAGAAGAGCCATCCTTGAGTGAATCCGAAGAAATTCTTTTGGGGGTTAAGGGTTATTATGAAGGCTTCCATAATGTTGTAATTCCTAATGAAATTGTTAAAAAGGCAGTTTTGCTTTCTGAACGCTATGTAACCGACCGCTATCTGCCTGATAAGGCTATCGACCTTTTGGACGAAGCATGTGCATGTGCCAGTCTTGCTAATAAGGCGATTGACGAGCTTTATATTGCTAATAAAAAGGTTGCAGAGTATTCTATAAAGCTTGAAGAACTCGAGCAAGAGGTTGAAAACCCCGATTACGAAAAACAGGCAATGATAAAGGCTGACCTTGAAAAGTATAAAAAGAAAGCCGATGAGCTTTGCTCTACCGCCCTTAATAATACCGTTACGGATATGGATATCGCAAAGGTTCTTGAACTTTGGACCGGTATTCCCGCTACTAAAATTCAAGAAAGCGACCTTAAAAAGTTAGCAACCTTGGAAGATGCTTTGAATAGAAGAATTATAGGTCAAGGTGAGGCTACAAAGCTAGTAGCTAGCGCTGTTAAGCGTTCCCGTGTTAAGACAAGTAATTTACATCGCCCGGCATCATTTATATTTGTAGGTCCCACAGGTGTGGGTAAAACCGAGCTTGTAAAGGTGCTATCGGAACAGCTTTTTAATACCCCTGAAACACTTATTCGCCTTGATATGTCGGAATTTATGGAAAAGCATTCGGTATCCCGTATTATCGGCGCACCTCCAGGATATGTTGGTTATGACGAGGCAGGTCAGCTTACCGAAAAGGTAAGAAGAAAGCCTTATTCGGTAGTGCTTTTTGATGAGATTGAAAAAGCGCACCCCGATGTGCTTAACATTCTTTTGCAGATTCTTGATGACGGCAGAGTGACCGATGCACAAGGAAGAACAGTAAACTTTGAGAATACGGTAATTGTTATGACCTCCAATGCGGGAAGTGACAACAAGGAAAACCTTTTAGGCTTTGGCAGAACCGAGACGCAAGCATCAAAAGAAAAGGCTCTTAAAGCACTTGAAACATTCTTGCGTCCTGAATTTATTGCCCGTGTTGATGAAATTGTTGTTTTCTCACCCTTGTCAAACGATACACTCATAAAGATTGCCGCTTTAATGCTCGATGAACTTAAAGCTTCGCTTAAAGAAAAACTTATTGATTTTTCTTATGATAAAAAGCTTTGCGAATATTTAGCAAATAAGTGTGATGGCGGTAAACGAGGAGCCCGTGAACTTCGCAATCTTATAAGACGAGAAATCGAAAACAAAATTGTTGATATTATTGTTGATAATAGCCAGGGAAGTATCTCGGCTATTAAAGCCACCGCAAACACTGAAATAAAAATTGAAACAATATTTGCATAAAATAAAACCCCGTTTTCACGGGGTTTTATTTTATGCATCAATTAGCAGCAACCATTGTCGCAACCGCAGTTATTACCGCAGTTATTGCCGCCCCAACCGCCACAGCAGAAGAGGATGAGGATTAAGATGATAATCCAAGTACAACCGTTATTATTGTTATTACACATTTAAAAAGACCTCCTTTTTTGTCTTCAACACATACTATGCGAAACAAAATAAGGTGTTACAAAAATTAGGTATTGACTTTTCCTGACTTTCGTGTATAATTAAAGTCAGGAAAGGTCAAAAAGGAGAAAAGAAATGCGACTTAGTGATTTAATAACAAAGGAAATTATAAGAATGCTCAATGAATCTGAAATGAACACGGCCGAAATTCAGCGTAATGAGTTTGCGTCACTTATGGGCTGTGCGCCAAGTCAGATAAACTATGTTTTGTCTTCTCGCTTTACCCCTGAACACGGCTATATTATTGAAAGCCGTCGTGGTGGCGGGGGATATATCCGTATAAAAAGGGTAACCTTTCAAAAAACTTCGGCGCTTATGCATATTATAAATTCTATAGGGGAGCGTATTGATGCGCTTTCTACTCGAATTGTTATAGAAAACTGCCTTGAAGCCTCACTTATAGACAAAAAACAGGCAGATTTAATGTATGCTGCGGTATCTAATACGGTTATGCAAAGTGTACCACCGGTTTTAAGGGAAAATTTACGTGCGGCATTACTTAAGCAGATGCTATTATCACAAATTTAAGGAGAATTGTTATGCTTTGTGAAAAATGTGGAAAAAATCACGCTACAACTCATATAAAAACAGTTGTTAACGGGGTTATAAGAGAATACAATTTGTGCGATTCCTGCGCGGCAAATTCAGGCTATGCCACAAACAGTCTTACAGGTATGCTCGCTTCAATGTTTGGGGATTTTACAAAACAGGAAAGTTTAATACCACAAACTAAATGTTCGGTTTGCGGCGCTACATTCAGGGATATTGCAAAAAGCGGAAAGGTTGGCTGTGGCGAGTGCTATAATACCTTTTATGATGAACTTTTGCCATATCTTAAAAGGGTTCACGGTAGTACCAAGCATGTTGGAAAGGTGCCTTGCAGTGCACCGTTAACGGTTATACAAAAAGGCGAAACTATTGAAGATTTGCGAAATGAACTTGCCCGTCTTGTGCGTGAAGAAAATTATGAACAAGCGGCAGTTGTAAGGGATAAAATCAAGGAAATGGAGGCGGGGGAAAATGAGTAATTGGTATAAAACAGCAGGACCAAAAGACGATATTGCGGTAAGCAGTAGAATAAGACTTGCCCGTAACCTTAAGGGTATGCCTTTTCCGTCGAGAATGACAACCGAACAGCGTATAGAACTTAACAACCGTGTTAAAGAGGCTATTCTCGGAAGTAATACACCCTTTGCGAAAACTTTAAAATATATCGATATGCGTGACGTTCCCGAAACCCAGAAATACGCTATGGTTGAGCGTCACATAATAAGTCCTGAATTTGCCAACAAAACTGAGCCGACGGCTATCATACTGTCGGGAGATGAAAGCATAAGTATTATGATAGGAGAAGAGGACCATATAAGAATACAGGTAATTCTTTCGGGGCTTCAACTAAACGAGGCGTATGATATCGCTGAAAGAATTGATGCCTTGCTTTATGATTCGTTACACTTCGCTTTTGATAGCAGGTTGGGCTTCCTTACTGAATGTCCAACTAATTTAGGCACAGGTCTTCGCGCTTCGGTCATGCTTCATTTGCCTGCGCTTGAAAGTAGTGGAGAAATCGAAAATCTTGGTTCTTCAATTGGTAAAATTGGATTTACTGTAAGGGGTATGTATGGCGAGGGCTCTAAATCGTTAGCTTCGCTTTATCAGATTTCGAATCAAATCACATTGGGGCTTAGCGAAAAGAATGCGCTCGATAACCTTAAAATTATCACCACACAGCTCATAGAAAAAGAGCTTGAAAGCAGAAATAATTTGAACCAACTTGGTATTGAAGACATTTGCTATAGAGCGCTTGGAACCTTGCAAAATGCAAGAATTCTTTCAAGTAAAGAGATGATGAGTTTGCTTTCAAGTGTTAAACTCGGGGCTAGTATGGGCATACTTAATATCGAGGCATCGCCTTTGGAAATACTTATAGAGGCACAACCCTTTATGCTATGTCAAAAATACGGTATTTTGGAGCCTCAAGACCGAGATATTTATAGGGCTAATATGGTTAGAGAAAAATTAAAGTAGAAAGGAAACGATATGAAATATAATTTTAACGGATTTACTGCAAAGGCCAATGAAGCGCTTAATTCAGCAATAAATTCGGCTGAAGCTTTAGGTCACACCTATGTTGGAAGCGAACATTTGCTTTTGGGACTTTTAAAGATTGGCGGCGGTGTAGCTGCGGTGGTTCTTGAAAAAAACGGTGTTACCGATGAAAAAATCGAGCAGCTTATCCGTTCGCAAATCGGTTGCGGTACACCCACGAAACTGTCGCCCGATTATTTTACCCCCCGTGCAAAAAGAGTGATAGAATCAGCTATGAGCGGTTCAAGCAGTATCGGTAAAAAATATGTTGGAACCGAACATTTATTGCTTGGTATTTTGGGTGATGGAGATAATTATGCAATAAGGTTTTTGAATGAACTGGGTGTTGATGTTGCTGGTCTTACTTCGGGTGTATTAAAGGCTTCGGGTATGGATTTAAACGGAAATGTTTCGCATAACAGCCAAAAACCTAAAGATACCAAAACTCCAACCCTTGAAAAATACGGGCGTGACCTTATAAACGAAGCAAGAACAGGTAATATTGACCCCGTAATCGGAAGAGAGGCAGAGGTTGAGAGAATTATTCAAATTCTTTGCCGAAGAACCAAGAATAACCCTTGTCTTATTGGTGAGCCTGGTGTTGGCAAAACTGCAATTATTGAGGGTTTGGCTCAGCGAATAGTAGATAAAAATGTGCCTGAAATTTTGGAAAACAAACGGCTTTTCACCCTTGACCTTACAGGTATGGTTGCGGGTACTAAATACCGTGGTGACTTTGAAGAAAGAATAAAAGCGGTTATTGATGAGGTTGTAAAATCCAAAGATGTTATATTATTTATTGATGAAATTCACACGATAATCGGTGCGGGTTCGGCTGAAGGTTCTACCGATGCCGCTAATATTTTAAAGCCTTCATTGGCTCGTGGCGAATTTCAGCTTATCGGCGCTACAACAATTTCGGAATACCGCAAAAACATAGAAAAGGATTCAGCCCTTGAACGCCGTTTTCAACCTGTTAATGTTGCCGAACCGAGTGAAGAAGACGCAATTTTGATTCTTAAAGGTCTTCGCAATAAATATGAAGCACATCATAAGGTAGAGATTACCGATGGCGCTATTGAAAGTGCGGTTAAACTGTCTTCAAGATATATCACCGACCGCTTTTTGCCCGATAAGGCGATTGACCTTATCGACGAAGCGGGTTCTAAAGTAAGACTTTCAAACTGCGAAATTCCTGATTCCTTAAAACAGTTGGAATCTCAAATTGAAAACGCACAAAGCGAAAAAGATGAGGCGATAAATTCTCAAGAATTTGAAAAAGCCGCCGCTTTACGTGATAAAGAAAATAATTTAAAGCAAAAATATGAAGCTGAAAAAGAAAAATGGCATAACGAAAATATTCACGCAAATGGCAAGGTAAAGGAAGAAAATATTGCCGAGATTGTATCAAGCTGGACCGGTGTTCCGGTGGTGCAACTAACACGTGAAGAAAGCGAACGACTTTTAAATTTAGAACAAGAACTTCATCAAAGAATTGTAGGACAAAACGAGGCTGTAACTGCTGTAGCAAAGGCAATTCGCCGTGGCAGAGTGGGTCTTAAAGACCCTAAAAGACCGATTGGTTCGTTTATATTTTTAGGTCCTACAGGTGTTGGTAAAACCGAACTTTGTAAAGCACTAGCAGTTTCTATGTTCGGCGACGAAAATATGATGATAAGGCTTGATATGTCGGAATATATGGAAAAGCATACAGTATCTCGCCTCGTGGGTTCACCCCCTGGATATGTCGGCTTTGAGGAGGGCGGACAACTGACCGAAAAAGTAAGACGGAACCCATATTCAGTGGTGCTTTTTGATGAGATTGAAAAGGCTCATCCCGATGTGTTTAATATGCTTTTGCAAATTTTGGAGGATGGTATTTTAACCGACAGCCAAGGCCGAAAGGTTGATTTTAAAAATACCGTAATCATTATGACTTCTAATGTGGGCGCACGTCTTATTACCGATAAAAAGGTAAGCTTTGGCTTTACTGAAAGTGATGACAGTAACCGAGATGTTAAAGAGCTTGTTTTAGGGGAACTTAAAAATACATTCCGCCCTGAATTTTTGAATCGTGTGGATGATATTATTGTTTTCTCAAAACTCACAAAATCCGAAATCGAAGAAATTGCTGAAAAAATGCTTGAAAATTTGTCAAGCAGAGTTAAAAACCTTAATATAGTTTTAAGTTTTGAACCATCTGTTAAATCGGCTTTAGCCGAAAAAGGTTTCGATGCGGTTTACGGGGCACGGCCATTGCGACGTGAAATTCAAAACAAGATTGAAGATGCTTTCAGCGAGAAAATTTTGGCGGGCGATATAAAGAATGACGATAGAGTTGTGTGCTCGTTCGACGGCGAAAAATATGATTTTAAAGTTTCTTGACAGTGTTTTTAAGGTATGCTATACTTTGTTTAAACTATAGCATACCTTTTGTTTTGAGGTGTAATTATGGCAAAATATTTTAAATGTGTTCTCAATAAACCTGCGCTTTCTTATTGCTGTGGTGAAATTATAAGATTTGAGGTTTTTGCAAGAGAAAACTGCAATAATATTTCTTGCGGGAATATAAGTTGGGAACTTAAAACAGACGACGGCAAAGAATTAAATGGTTTTGGCGTTTGTGAAGCGAACAAACCTATTGTGATAGAAACAATTCTTGAGCGCCCCGGATTTGTTCATTTGATTTGTAAAGCGGTCAATAAAGATGGCGGTGTCGATACAAATTATGCCGTACTTGACGCAAGTGCAGGTGCCGAGGTTGAAAAAATCGGGTATCACGATACTTTACCCGAAGATTTTTATAAATATTGGAAAGATATCGAAGATTTAATTGAAAATACGCCTATAGAAGTATTGAAATATGAAGAACTTCCTGCACAAAAAGGCTTTAAGGCTTACGATGTGCGTATTAAAACCCCTGAAGGCAGACCCGCTTCATTTGTTTTGACAGTTCCTGAAAAAGAGGGTAAGTTGCCGTTGCGGGTTGGCTTTATAGGTTATGGTTTGAGGAGCGCTTGTCCTATTTATAATGAAAATTTTATTGTAGCGTATGTTAATGCTCACGGATTTGAAAATAATGTGTCGGAACAAGAGCTTATCGAAAAATACAAGTCCGAAATAGGCGAAGATTACGGCTTTAGTGACGAGCAAAATAAATCAAATATGACTGCTTATTGGCGTGGTATGGCAATAAGAAATCTTATGGGTGTAAAATTCCTTAAAAAATTTGAAAAATGGGACAAAGAAAACCTTGTTATAACGGGTGGTAGTCAGGGCGCATTGCAAGCCACCACTGTTGCTGCTCATACAAAGGGTGTCACTTTTCTTGAAATCGGTATCCCGTGGTTTTGTGATTTACGTGGCATAGAGCAAGGTTATATGCGTGGTTGGCGCCCGAATTTTGCTGAGGGATTACGCTATTTTGATACTGTAGCTCAAGGTATGCTTGTAAAATGTCCTGTTAAAATTACAGCAGGTCTTGGGGACTATGTATGCCCACCGTCAGGTGTTATGGCGCTTTATAATAATATCAAAACGCTTAAATCAATAGATTTCGGTCAGGGAGAAACACATGGTACTTATCCACCTGAAAAGGAGATTTATTCATTAACCCATAACCCCGAAAACCCCACGGGAGAACTTAAAAAGGGAAGATACCGCCATTTTAAAGGTAATGAATATGAAGTTTTAGGTGTGGCTTTCAACTGTGAAACCTTGGAGGAAACGGTTGTTTATAAGGCACTGTATGGCGAAGGCAAATTATGGATAAGACCAAAAACAGATTTTTGCGGTTTTATTTATAGAGACAATAAAATAATTAAGAGATTTGAGTATATCGGATAATAAAACCCCGCAAAAGTAGTGTGCTGTAAAACATTATTTGTTTTGCTTTAAAATGACATAGGTTTGTAAACCTATGTCATTTTATTTTTGGGGTAAATTTAAAGAACCGATACAATTATAAACGATTTCAAGTTCTTTAATTTTCTTGCCTTCTGGTGTTGCTGACCTATGTACAATTATCTTTTCAACAAATTCACGTATGATTTGTGCGTTAAGTTCGGTAATGTCTGTGTATTTATGTACTAAGTCTAAAAAATGATATGTATTGAGGACTTTGTTTTTTGTTTCATCTATGAATTGATTAAGTAATATTACTTGCTGTTTTAATTCAACTTGTTCTTCTTCATAATCAGTAGACATTTTTTGAAATCTTTCATCTGAAAGATTTCCTAAAACCTTATCTTCGTAAAGTTTTTGTATTATTATGTCCAACTGTTTGATACGCATTTTTGCTTTTTCGCATTCCCTTTTACTGTTACTCAGTTCTTTTTCAATTGCTTTTGCAGAAGTATTGTTGACAATTTGAATGAATTTCTCTTCGTTTTCTCTTGCAAAAGCCGTAATGCGCTGCAAATCCTCTAATAATATTTTTTCAACAACTATATTTCTAATTTGATGAGAGGAACATTTAGCCCTATCTCTTTGATAAGCAGAGCAATTAAAATATTCTTGTGAATGGTCCCAACCGTGACAGCGAACCTGATACAACTTAGCACCACATTGGCCGCAAAAAAGCATACCTGACAACATGCCGTTATCCGCCATATGTTTAACTCTGCGGCGGTTTTCTCGTATGCGTTGCACTGTTTTCCATGTTTCTTCATCAATTATAGCTTCATGGGTGTTTTTGAAAATTTTCCATTCGGATGGGTCGTTTTCAATTTTCTTTTTGTTTTTAAAAGATTTTCTACGACTTTTGAAATTCACGGTGTGACCAAGGTATTCCATTCTAGAAAGAATCTTTTTAACTGTACTATCACTCCATCTTGTTTTATTAGATTGCGACACGGTGTAATGTACAAAATCTTCTTTTTCTGAATGAGCGACAGGAATTAAAATGTTTCTTTCAGATAGCCTATTTGCTATTTGCGTGGGGCCAAGGCCCGACATGCACATATCAAATATTTCACGAACAACCTTTGCGGCTGGTTCATCAATAACCCAGTGATTTTTATTGTTTGGGTCTTT